>JBAXQC010000066.1:0-15992 GCA_037131955.1 Bacteroidota bacterium | reverse complement strand
CCCCAAATAGTCCTTGTTTATGCATTAGATTTAGCAGAGGGTAACGAGGACTTATTTATTTTGCGTTTGCAACGCAATTAGAAAAATGTTCTTTACTTTGAACTAAATGAATTCAATATTTCTAGAATCTAATTTATTTGTGCAATGGATTACAAATCCAACATATATAAGTCCTCTTTCCAAACGAGGACTACCAATGTTACTTCTTTTTAAATAAAAATTTACTTAACAGCATCCAACTCCTCAAAAACAGAGTTATTGCTAATATACTCCGGAACTATTTCCTTCATTTTTTTTACAAGTTGAAAATTGTTTTGATTTGCTAAAATCGCTTTTAACTCATCTAATTGAACCTTTATTTTTTCTAAATCATTAGAAATTACTTTCGCAATTAATATTTTAGTGTGATGAGTTGGTATGCTGTTTTCGCCAGTAACCAATAGTTCTTCAAAAAGTTTTTCGCCAGGTCGTAAACCCGAAAAAGTAATTTTTATGTCCCTGTCTAATTCTAAGCCGGAAAGTTTTATCATTTTTTTTGCAAGGTCTAAAATTTTAACGGGTTTACCCATGTCAAAAACAAAAACCTCGCCCCCATTTCCCATGCTACCAGCCTCCAATACTAATTGCGAGGCTTCGCTTATGGTCATAAAAAATCTGGTTATATCGGGGTGAGTAACAGTTAAAGGCCCCCCGTTTTCTATTTGCTTTCTAAAGCGTGGTATAACGGAACCATTTGAATCAAAAACATTTCCAAATCTTGTAGTAATGAATTTTGTTTTATTTAAGCTATTTAACGATTGGCAATAAATTTCAGCAATTCTTTTGCTTGCTCCCATCACATTTGTTGGGTTTACGGCTTTGTCTGTAGAAACCATAACAAAATAATCTACATTATTTTTAATGGCTAAATCGGCCAAATTTCTTGTACCAATTACATTCACCATTATTGCCTCAGTAGGATTGTTCTCCATCATTGGAACATGTTTATAGGCAGCTGCGTGGTAAATTACTGTTGGATTAAAATACTTAAACACTTTATTTAATCTCTCTTCGTTTCTAATATCACAAATTACCACTTCAATAATTTGCGAATAACCCGCTTCTAACATCTCCATTTCAATTTCATACAAATTAGATTCTGCATTGTCTAAAAGTATCATTTTTTGGGGTTTAAATTTTGCAATTTGTCTCACCATTTCTGAGCCTATTGACCCAGCAGCACCCGAAATTAAAACTACTTTTCCACTTAACTGAGATTCTATTTTTTTATTATTTAAAACAATTGGTTCCCTCTCCAAAAGTTCTTCTACTTTCACTTTTTTTATTTGTTTAATACTTAGCTCTCCGTTAATCCAACTGGTTACTGGGGGCACAGTTAATACTCTTGCACCATTTGCAATAGACATTTCTGTAATTTCATTTTTTTTGTTTGAAGGTAAATTTTGAATTGAAATAATTACCTGAGAAACTTTTTGTTTTGTAAGTAATGTGTTCAAATCATTGTAGCTAAAAATTTTTATACCCTCAATTTTATTTCCAATAATTTTTTTGTTATCGTCAACAAATGCTATAACTCTGTACTTTGATCCGCCGTCTCTTTCTATAGCCCGCTTGCTTGCAATAGCTGTTTCTGCTGCCCCAATAATTATTACCCTTGATTTTATTTTTGCCCTTTGCTTAAACTCAAGATAGATGGTGTTTATTATAATTCTTATTCCTACTAATCCAAAAACGGAGGCAATAAAATCTATTACAATAATTGAAAAAGGAATATAAAATTTTTGGCTATGATTAAATGAAAGCAAATTTGTGATGGAAAAAAATATTGAAACCAAGAATAAAACAAGAACAATTCTTTGAGCATCTTTAAATCCGGAATATCTTATTAAACCAGAATAGGTTTTTCCTAATACAAATCCAATTGCCTTAAAAGCTAAAGAGTACAAAATTACAAAGGGGAAATAAGATAAGTCGGGCTGAGGGATAGAAAAATTAAACCTCAACAAATAGGCCAACACCATTGCACATAAGGCAATAAAAATATCCAATAAAAAAATAATCCAACGGGGTGTTCGGCTGCTTAGCAAGCTCATTTTATTTATTATTTTTTAGTAGTTTAATAAGCAGGTTATTTATTTCTTTGGCTTTTTGAGGGTAGGCTATCTTATCAAAGGAATTAGACAAATTTCTTAACAGTCTTACAAGCATATTAACATTGTCGCAAGGTTTGTAATAAGAATCGTTGTGCTCTAATTTTATCTGCTTTAAAAATTGGTCTATGTCTTTTTTACTAAAAACGGTGCCTTTGCTAAAGGGATTTATATAAAATAAAACATCTGCATTTTTCCAATCAGATTTTTTTTGCTCATTATCTGTATAAGCTAGTACAAAATGCTCAGGGAGATTTACGCCAAATATGGGCAAATCCAATTGTTCTGCTAAATAAATATAAAGTATAGACAACATTAAAGGATTGCCTTTTTTTGTTTCCATTACAATATTAATAAAGGAATTTTGCGGAGCATGAAAATTTGTTGTATTTCCGGTAAATCCGTGTACATCAAAAATAATATGGTTAACCACTCTTACAATTTCTAGTGCAGTAAGATTATGGTTGAGCTCAAGCCAAATGTCGTTTTTTATTTCGTTTAACTGTTGTTTAATGGTTTCTGTTTTAAGATCGGGATATTGATACCTTGCAACAGCAGCAATCCCTTCAATTAAATCTACTCCTCCATTTTTTATCCAATTTTCTAACTCATTACTTACGGAATTGTATTGAATATCGTGAATAATTTCTTCCGCCCTTTTTTGAAGCGTAGTATCAAATGATGTTTCCCAAGCATTCTCAAGAAAGGGAATGGCTTCTATACCCAAAGTCAATAATTGTGTTTTTATTTCCGAAAAAACTTCATAATCAGGGTCGTCTAATAAACTTACCAATGCATTTATTTTATTTGATTCCATGTCTAAAATTTTCTCCAAGATAGAACACTAGCAAACCCGATTTAATACAGTTTGAATCAATTTATCAACAGCCAACTTGTAATTACTGCTGTATTGCTTTGCTATTCTATTGGCAATGATGGCACAACAAGTTGCGGCATTGTGTCCTAAAAGAGCAGAAAGGCCATAAAGTGCAGATGTTTCCATCTCAAAATTAGTTATTCTAGAATTTCCCATCCTAAAATTTGTAAGCCTTTCATTTAAGTCATCAATCTGTAATCCTAGTCTTAATTTTCTTCCTTGCGGACCATAAAAACCACAAGCTGTTCCGGTAATACCTGTGAACATTCCTTCTTTTAACGTATCGTAAATTGTTCCTGGCGCTTTAACAACATAAGGTTTATTAAAATCGTTTGGCCAATTGCATTGTTTGATAATTTCATTTTCAATTTCTAAATCTCTAAATTTTTCTGATTGATAAAAATGCAAAAGACCATCCATCCCAAAACCGTGAGAGCTAATTACAAATGAATCAACAGGAATATCTTCTTGTAAGGCTCCAGAAGTACCAATTCTAATAAGATTTAAAGCTTGGTGTTCTTTTTTTATTGTTCTATTTTCTAAGTCAATATTTACCAAGGCATCTAGTTCATTAATTACAATATCTATGTTATCAGTTCCAATTCCTGTTGAAAGTGCTGTAATTTTTTTTCCTCGCAATGTTCCCGTGTGGGTGCAAAATTCTCGATTTTGAACCTTAACAGTTATTTCATCAAAGTATTTTGATACTTCTGCTACTCTCCCTTGATCGCCCAAGAGCAGAATTGTATCGCCAATATGTTCTGGTTTAAGGTTCAAATGAAAAATACTGCCATCTGCATTTATAATTAATTCTGAGTCTTTTATTTTTTCCATTAATTTTATTATTAAATTCGTGCGGTTTTTAATTAATTTATTTTACCAAAGCTATTCACAATATATGAATTCTACAACATACCACATAGCAATACCATTGCCAGGAAAAACAACTGTAGAAAAAGTTGAATTGGCTGCCTTGTATTTAAAACCACTTACCAATAGAATAAACCCGGTTATAACATTTTTGGCAGGAGGAGACAATCAAAACCCGGGCTTAAATATGTTGGATGAATCTGTAAACGCAATTTTGGAATCGTGTGGTTTAAATGACACAAAGATGATTAAGCGTGACCAGCCACTGGAAAAAATATTAGATGATTTTTGTTTTGAGTACAAACCCAATTTAATTATTTTAGGATTTGAAGAAACTGAAACAAAAAAACTAAATGAAATAGACCAGAGAATCATAGAAAATGCCAAGATTCCAGTGATGAACATCAAAGGTAAAAATCTTAATGAGAAAATCAGGAATGTGATTTTGCCAGTAGCACTTACTGATGATTACGACATGATCATTAGAAAAGCAATAAAAGTTCTTAAACCTTTTAGAAATCTTAACCTTCATTTAGTTTCTGTTTTATTTGCGGCCGATGCATTCACTGTAAACAAAGCCACTCAGCAATTGAGCGTAATAAATAATTTTTTAGAACAAAGCGATATAAAATATACTGCTGAAATAATAAATTGTTTAACACCCGGAGAAAACAAGTCAGACATAGTTTCTGACCACATAAAAAGAGTAAACGGTGACTTAATTATGCTTTTTAAAAATCAATTAATAAGCTCAGAAGAATTTATACTTTCCAACAAAATGAGAGAGATTATTGTAAAATCCTCCATCCCTGTTTTAAGTTTCGTTTAAAAAAATATGAACAAATATTTTTTTTGGTATAAACAAATTCATAAATTTATCTGCAACTAAAATTTTACTTTATGAAACCTTTTAAAATCCAAAAAATTCTAACGCCGGTTGATTTATCTGAAAACTCATTATTAGCGTTAGAACACGGCATTTTTATGGCTAAATTATTTAAAGCCGATATTATTCTTGCTCACATTGTAGAACAATCTTCCTTCAGCTTTTCCAATTCACCGCAAGCTATTAACCCTCAGGTGGAAAGCAAATTAAAAGATCTTGCTGATGAAGTAAAAATTAAAAGTGGAGGAAAAGTTGAAGTGGTTATAAAATATGGTAAAATCTCAAAAAAGATTGTAGAGGCTGTAAAAGAAAAAAATGTTGATTTAGTGATCATGGGAACCCATGGTGTTAGTGGTTTTGAAGAATTTTTCTCCGGAAGTAATTCGTTTAGGGTTGTAACTGAGTCTCCTTGCCCTGTAATATCAGTTCAAACTCATTCTCAAAAAATTGGATTCCATGATATACTTTTACCTATTGATAACTCCGCACCTTCAAGAGAAAAAGTAAGTTATGCTGTAGAAATTGCAAAACACTACGGTGCAAAAATTCATTTACTAGGCATTTTAAGTGTAGAGGACAATGCAATTGTTGCAAAATTCAACAGAATGTTTGATCAAATAGAAGATTATTTAAAACAAAATGATTTAAAATTTACTTCGGAGCTAGTGTATGGCGATAACATTGCCTCACTAACCATGAAATATGGCGAAAAAATAAATGCAGATTTAATTGTGATCATGACAGAACAAGAAGAAAATCTTACAGGATTATTGCTTGGCCCTTTTGCACAACAAGTGGTAAATCGCTCAAAAATTCCGGTAATGAGTATAACTCCAAAGATAAATCACGAAGGCGGTGCTGTAAATTTTATGGCTGGGGGAGCATAATTAAAACACATATTAAAAAAAATCCTCGAACTGTTCGAGGATTTTTTTTGTCATTACATTTTACGTTTACTAACCAAATACTTTTTTTAAGAGGTCAGAAACTCTTGATGCTGGATCTTTTCTAATTTTAGTTTCTTCGTCACCCACTAATTTAAACAAGCCTTCAATGGCTTTGTTTGTAACGTAATCTTCTAAATTTGGATTAACCTTTTTTGTCATTGGTAATTTATTGTATTTACTGGCCAAAGGGTTCCAATATTTTGTGATCTGCACTTTTTGTAGTGCATTTTTTACGACAGGCAAAAATTTAATTTTTAATTGGTCATTTGTATTTGTCTTTAAATAGGTAGTTGCAGCAGTTTCGTTTCCTTTTAAAATACTAATGCCATCTGTTAAAGACATAGAAGTAATTGCATTAATAAAAATTGGCGTAGCATCCTTTGCTGCAATTTCTGCAGCTCTATTTAATGTCTCCACAAATTTATCTACTTGCGGTTTCATTCCTACAGAACTTAATGTAGTTTTTACTTTTTCTACATCTTTAGGAAATGGAATAAAAATAGCAGGATTCTTAAAAAATCCGTTTACTGCAGAAGCTTTATCCACCGACTTATTAATTCCAACATTTAAGGCTTCCTTTAATCCTTTTACAACTTCATCATTTGTAAGTTTAACTCCGCCACCGTTTAAAATTGTGTTTCCGGTGTTTATTACATTTTGCAGATTTACACCGCCTCTTTGAGCATTGCTTTGAAAAGATTCTATTTTGCTGAACATGGGTGCTGCAATAAGCACAGTGGTAATTAATAAATAATTTTTCATTTTATAATTAGTTTATTAACAAGTTACAATAATTTTGCCAAAAAAACTTATGGAAATTCTTTGCGAGATAATTACAATTGGCGATGAAATATTAATTGGGCAAATAGTAGATACAAATTCTGCTTGGATGGCTCAGGAGTTAAATAAAATTGGAATTAAGGTAAAACAAATCACCTCTGTATCCGACGACAGAATACATATTTTAAATTCGCTAAAAGAGGCTGAGTCAAGAGTTGATATTGTGCTAATAACCGGAGGTTTAGGTCCAACAAAAGATGATATCACAAAAAAAACGCTGTCGGAATATTTTAAAAAGGAACTTGTATTGAATGAAGATGTTTTGAACTGTATAAGAACATTATTTTCGAAATTTGGAAGAGAGATAAACGCAGTGCAAGTGGGCCAAGCTATGGTTTTAAAAGATTGCATTGTAATGATTAACGATAACGGAACTGCTCCTGGGTTAGGAATAGAAAAAGAAAATAAATTATTTGTTTCTATGCCGGGAGTTCCTTATGAAATGAAAGCACTAATGGAAAAAAGTGTAATTCCATTATTGAAAGAAAAATACAAAACGCCTGCAATAATTCATAGAACAATTCTTACGCAAGGGTTGGGAGAATCGTATATTGCAGAAAGGATAAAAGATTGGGAAAATCAATTGCCAATACACATTAAACTTGCGTATTTACCTTCCGTTGGAGGAGTTAGATTAAGGCTAAGTGCAATTGGAATAGATAAAAATTTATTATCCAAAGAATTAAAAATTCAAGAGGAAAAACTCTTTCCTTTGATAGAGAATGTGGTTTTTGGATACGACAATCAAACCTTAGAAAAAGTTATTTTGGACATTTTAAAAATTCAAAATAAAAAACTTGCTGTTGCAGAAAGTTGCACTGGAGGATACATCTCTCACCTTATTACAAAAGTACCTGGGGCAAGTAGTTTTTTTAATGGTTCCATTGTTTCGTATACAAATGAGGTAAAAACATATTCATTAAATGTGAATGAAGTGGATATTGATAAGTATTCAGAAGTAAGTGAAACTGTTGTAGAACAAATGGCAAAAGGTGTTTTAGAAAATTTAAAATCAGATTACTCAATTGCTACAACAGGCTATGCAGGGCCAGATGGAGGAAATGAAGAGAATCCAATTGGTAGCGTTTGGATAGCAGTTGCAAACAAAGAAAAAGTAATTAGCAGAAAATTTCAATTGGGCGATAACAGAGAAAGGGTAATAGAACGTGCCTCGCTTAATGCCCTAATGATGCTTAGGAAATTTATGCTAGAATAATTTTTTTACATTTAAATATTCTATAAATTTGGCTCAAACAATCTTTATGAAAAAAACACTTACTCTCTTGTTATTTGTTCCTGTAATTTTATTTGGACAAAACTTAAATTTTGAAAAACGTTGCATGAGTAACGACCTTATTAATTTTTACGAACAAAAGTATCCTGGATACAAAGAGTTGGTGGACCAAAGTTTTAATGATGCAAAAAGTTTGAATAGAGGGTTAAACGAAAGCGAAGTTTTTGAAATTCCGGTTGTTTTTCATGTGCTTTATAACGCACCTGAACAAAATTTAGACGAATCGATTGTAATAAGACAATTAGAAATATTAAACGAAAGTTACAGAAGAACCAATGCAGATACGTCTAATTTAAGAGTAGAATTTAACGACATTAAGTCCACTGATTCTAAAATAAAATTCAAATTTGCCAGCAGCGACCCGCAAGGAAATCCTACAAATGGAATAATTAGAAAAAGTACTACATTAACTTCCTTTGCCAATTTCGCGGCATTACTTGGAGATTTATCATCCATAGAAAGAGTAAAAAGTTCTGCTGACGGTGGAGATGATCCTTGGGACCAAAGCAGATACCTAAACATTTGGATTTGTAACATGGCTATTCCACTACTTGGACCAAGCATTTTGGGTTATGCAACACCTCCAGCTAATTTGCCAAACTGGCCTGCAGGTGGTGTTGGTGATCTTATTGATGGAGTTGTGCTGCAATTTCAAATTGTAGGCGATAACAATCCAAATACAATTTCTGCAGGAGGAGGAGAATATGTATCTAAAGGAAGAACCGCAGTGCATGAAGTAGGGCATTATTTGGGTTTACGCCACATTTGGGGCGATGACACAAATTGTGCTGGTAACGATGGAATAGACGACACGCCTGCGGCTTCTGACCAATCTAATACAGATTGCGATACAACTAAAAACACCTGTGTTGATAATATAAATGGTGTTGATCTGCCCGATATGATTGAAAACTATATGGATTATTCAGCAGAAACTTGCCAAAATTCGTTTACTAAGGGCCAGGTAGATTTAATGAGAAGTGTTATTCAAAATCAAAGGGTATTGCTTAGTTCAAAACAACATGCTTTCGCATCGAATTTTTCAGTTACTATTTACCCCAACCCAAGTAGCAATTCAATTAATGTTAATACACCAAATGTACTAAGTGCCTATAAAATATTTTCTGTTGACGGACGATTAATTAAAAGCGAAATTAATTTTAATTCTAAAACAATTGACCTGATTGACTTAACAAAAGGAGTTTATTTGTTAGAGTTGTCAGATAAAACAGGGTACCTAAATACCTCACGAATAATTAAAGAATAGAATCAGTCAAGTTGTTTAGTTTATTATAATTTCAATTTAACACTATAAGTAATTATTCCTACTTTTTGATAGGTAATGATTATAAATTGATATTATAAAATACCATGCAAAAACAAAAAGTCCGGCTGCTTGCTTTTGAAACGAAATAATTACAAAAACTCCAACCAGCAAAATTAGCTTGTCTATATTGTCTTCTATTTTGTATGATTTAAATTTTAGTGCCATAATTTTAACATTGCTAACCATCAAAAAAGAAAGCACAACAGTTGTGATCAATAGGAACCTACCGTCTAACAGATACCCCGACAACCAGCGATTAGGATTGTAAAAAAGTGCCAAGGCAAATGATGCAATGGTTACTCCAACTGCTGGTGTTGGAACGCCCATAAAATAAAATTTTTGTTCAGTAGAAACATTAAACTTTGCCAATCTGTATGCAGCGGCAAGTGGAATTAAAAATGAAACATACACCAAATATTTGTACCAATCATCAGAATGATTGCTGTAGAACAAAATATAGTTTAAAATTTGAAAAACAATTAAGCCCGGTGCAACACCAAAACTTACAACATCGGCAAGAGAATCTAACTGTTTTCCTATTTCCGATTCAACTTTTAAAATTCTTGCTACAAAGCCATCAAAAAAATCAATTATTGCTGCAACAAAAATATATACACCCGCTATTTTAAGTGAATCGAGCTTGCCATTAAATGCTTGAACAATTGCTGCACAGCCAAAAAACAAATTGCCAAGCGTAAAAATATTTGCGATATTTTCTTTGAGCGTTTTCATATAGGTTTATTTATTGTTTGATTTAAATAATTTACAATTTGTTTGCTGCCACCTGTATTGTCTAAAACATATTTTTTTGCTTTTTCACCAGATTCAATTAATGAAGGAGAATTATTTAATAAATAAGTATAAATAGAAATCAAACCAGTTGAATCAACTATTTCAAAACCTGCTTTCAATGTTTTTAAATTTTGAGCTTCCTCAAATTTAGCATTATTTTTTGCAAATATAACAGGTACGCCAAAAACAGCAGGCTCCAGTAAATTGTGAATTCCACTTCCAAAACCACCACCAACATAGGCAATGTTACTTAGTGAATACAAATTCGATAACAATCCAATTTTATCAACAATAATAATTTCTGCACCACTCCAATCATTTTCGCTAATACATTTGGTGTTGAAATTATCAAAAAGCTTTTTTGTAACACTAATATGTCTTTCATCCACCTCGTGGGGAACAATCATAAAACCCAAATTTCTATACGTTTTTTGCAAGCTTGTTACCAGAATTTTTATAACTTTTTCGTCTTCGTGCCATGTACTTCCAAAAACAAAAACCGTTTTGTTTTTTGCCCACTCAATAATTGCAAGTGGTAATTCCACTTTTTGTGAACTTTCGTAAACTCTATCAAATCTGGTATCCTTGGCAATTTCTATATTCTTAAAGTTCAATTTCTGTAGATTATTAAACGAGTTTTCATTCTGTACAAAAATCATCCTGCAATTTTTAATGTATTTTAATGACCATTTACCATACCATTTAAAAAGAAAATGATTGTCCCTAAAAATACAAGAAATAAAAACTAATGGAATATTTCTTTTATTGATTGCAGAAATAAAAGCAAACCAAAATTCATATTTTACAAAAACAACTATTTTGGGTGAAACACTATCTAAAAACTTTTTTGCATTGTAAGTATTATCTGCGGGCAAGTAAAAAACTGCATCTGCAGTTGAGTAGTTTTTTCTTATCTCAAAACCAGAAGGGGAAAAGAAGGTGAGCAGCAAAAAATAATCAGGATTTTCTTTTTTAAAAAGCTCCATTACAGGTCGTCCTTGCTCAAATTCTCCTAAAGAAGCACAATGAAACCAAATTACATTCTTGTTAACTGGAAATTTCTCTCTGAGCTTCTGTTCCCAATTTTCTCTGCCCTCGCTAAATAGTTTTGCTTTTGAATTAAACCGCGAAAAAATTTTTATTCCTAAAAAATATACTTTTATGATATAGGAGTAAATACGCAGCATTTAATAGATATAGTAAGCATTTGTAGCCCTTTTGTAAAGTGGCAAAATTATACCAACTTTTAATCCTAATAAAACATCTTTACGTTTACTGTCGTCGTATTTCATTTTTTGGAAATCCCATGAGCGCAGACTCTTGGTATTTGCGTAATATCCTTCAACTCCTCCAAAAAAATTAAAATATCTATTGTCCGACATAAAAATATAACCCGCAAAAAAACCTACATTAAGCCCGCCTGTGAGCCTATCGTATCCTTTTTTATACTCTTTGTTTAAAGCAGGTGTTAAATTGCCTAAATCTTCAATTTTAATTTTGTGCTGCAGCCAGCCGCCATTGAGTAAAAACAATAAACCTGAATTTTTATTTGGCCTTCCTATAGGAAATATTTTACCAATTTTTGCATTAAAACAATGCCCTCTTTGATACAGTCTAACACTGGCATTTTGACCGTTTTCATCAATAAAAAAACCATCGGAGTTTAGCACAGAAGAAAACATGTCTTGCTCCTTTACTTTTTGAGCAAAAATAAAATACCAATCTACACCAAACACGAAATTCTTTTTTGTTTTTCTATAAAAATTTAATCCAACAGTAGAATTATTGTAAAATCTGTTTTTTAGGTCTTTTTGTGGAAATTGATAGCCGTATGACAAACCCACCAAACTTACAGCTATAATTGAGTCCTTGGGATTTCTAATTGCAAAAGAGGAATTACAAAAAATAAGAAATACAAAAAAAAAGAAAAACTTAATTTTTATTTTATTTACAATGTTTTCCACTTTATTAATTGTCAATATTCAGTTATTTGTATCTTTGCAAACTTCTGAAAAATATGACACAAATCACAAAAAAAATTCAAATGGTTGACCTTCAAGGTCAATACCAAAAAATAAAACAAGAAGTAGATGCTGCCATTCATCAGGTAATTGATACCGCTGCATTTATAAATGGTCCCGAGGTAAAAGCCTTTCAAACAGAATTAGAGGCTTATCTTGATGTAAAACATGTTATTCCGTGTGCAAATGGAACAGATGCATTGCAAATAGCCATGATGGCTCTGGACTTAAAACCAGGTGACGAAGTAATTACTGCAAATTTTACTTATGTGGCAACAGCAGAAGTAATTAAACTTTTAGGGTTAACAGCTGTTTTAGTAGAAGTAAATCCTGAAACTTTTACAATAGATCCCGCAGCAATAGAAAAAGCAATTACATCCAAAACAAAAGCAATAGTTCCTGTTCATTTATATGGTCAATGTGCAGAGATGGAAGCAATAATGGACATTGCAAAAAAACACAATTTGTTTGTTATAGAAGATACTGCTCAGGCAATAGGTGCTGACTATAAATTTAAAGACGGAACAACAAAAAAAGCAGGTTGTATAGGAACAATTGGGAGCACATCCTTTTTTCCTTCAAAAAATTTAGGATGCTACGGTGATGGTGGTGCTTTGTATACAAACGATAATCAACTTGCTGCACGTGTAAGAATGATTGCAAATCATGGACAGTCTGTTCAATACATTCACGATGACATTGGAGTAAATTCAAGGTTAGACAGCATACAAGCAGCAATCTTAAGAATTAAATTAAGGAGTTTAGACAACTATGCAAAAGCTAGGCAGAATGCAGCAGAAGTATATAACAAGGGATTTGCAAATCACTCAAAAATAAAAACTCCATTTGTTGCAAATTTTTCAAATCATGTTTATCACCAATATACACTAACATTAAATGGAGTAAACAGAGACGGTTTAAAGTTGTTTTTGGCATCAAAAGAAATTCCTGCCATGATTTATTATCCTAAACCCTTGCACCACCAAAAGGCTTATGCCGATGAAAGGTTCAAAGACCAAGACTTTGCAATTACTATTGAACTTTGCAAAAATGTAATTTCTTTGCCTATGCATACAGAATTAGACATTGATACTCAAAATTACATTATAGAAAGTGTGCTTGAATACATCAACAAAAACTGAAATAATTTTTAAAACAAACTAATGAATATTGCAGTAGTAGGTACGGGTTATGTTGGTTTAGTTACCGGAACTTGTTTAGCAGAAACAGGCAACAATGTAATTTGTGTAGATATAAACGAAGAAAAAGTAAATAAAATGAAATCAGGTGAGGTGCCTATTTACGAGCCTCACTTAGATGTTTTGTTTCATAGAAATATAAAAGCTGGTAGACTTTCTTTTACTACAAGTTTGGCAGAAGCGATTGAAAAAGCTAAAATTATTTTTCTTGCACTGCCAACTCCTCCGGGCGAAGATGGAAGCGCCGACTTAAGTTACGTTTTAGGGGTTGCGAAGGATCTAGGAAAAATAATAAAAGACTACAAAGTAATTGTAGATAAAAGTACAGTGCCTGTTGGAACCGCCGATAAAGTTACAAAAGCTGTTGCAGAAAACGCAAAGGTAGAATTTGATGTTGTATCTAATCCGGAATTTTTAAGAGAAGGATTTGCTGTTGATGATTTCCTTAAACCAGACAGAGTGGTTGTAGGAACAAGGAGCGAAAAAGCAAAAAAATTGATGGAAGAATTATACAAGCCTTATGTTCGCCAAGGCAATCCAATAATTTTTATGGATGAAAAATCTGCAGAACTTACCAAGTATGCAGCCAATGCTTTTTTAGCAACAAAAATTACGTTTATGAACGAAATTGCTAATATATGCGAAAGAGTAGGTGCAGATGTTGATGCAGTAAGAATAGGAATTGGGAGCGATGATAGAATTGGAAAAAGATTTTTATTTCCAGGAATTGGTTACGGAGGAAGCTGCTTTCCAAAAGATGTGCAAGCAATATCAAAGTCTGCGGCAGAAGTAGATTATGATTTTAAAATTATAGAAGCAGTTATGGTAGTTAACGAAAAACAAAAAACTGCACTCATACCTAGAATAAAAAATTATTTTAAAAATGATCTAAAAGGAAAAAAAATCGCAGTGTGGGGATTGGCATTTAAACCAGATACCGATGACATAAGAGAAGCACCAGCTTTATATTTGATTGATGAACTGCTTTCTGCTGGTGCACTAATTGACGCTTATGACCCAGAGGCGATGAATAACGTTAAAAGGATTTACGAAGATAAAATTTCTTTTTCTGAAGATCAATATTCTGCAACTAAAGATGCCGACGCATTAATTATTGCAACAGAATGGAGTTTATTTAGAACACCTGACTTTGAAATTCTAGGTTCTAATTTAAAAAACAAAGTAATTTTTGATGGCAGAAACTTGTACAGTTTAGACCAGATGAAAAATTTAGGATACTATTACTCGTCCATAGGCAGGGAGCTTGTTGAATAGAAATATGAAAATAGCATTTGTAAGTTAATACAGTGAAAATTTAAAACTTTGGAAGAATCAATAAATTTAAACTCTCAATCATTACCCGAAGAAAATAATATTCAGGTAAAAAAATACAGTAAATTTTCTGATATAGTTCAGTTTACTAAGTTTAGATTGGCCAGTTTGGTAGTTCTTTCTGCAGCACTTTGTTATTTATTTGGCGCAGATGAAATTAATTACTCCTCACTAACAATGCTGATTATAGGTGGTTTTTTTGTTACAGCAGCATCTAATGGATTTAACCAAATTATTGAAAAAGATTTGGATAAGCTAATGAACAGAACTTCAAAAAGACCATTGCCTGACGGAAGAATGAGTTTGACAGATGCTTATATAATTTCAATAACATTTGGAGTGGTTGGGCTTGCTATACTATACATTTGGTTGGGGCTGGCTTGTTTTTTATTGGGATTGTTTGCCTTGGCTTCCTATACCTTTATCTACACACCCTTAAAACAAAAAACTCCTTTTGCAGTATTTGTAGGAGCATTTCCTGGAGCAATTCCGCCATTGCTAGGTTATGTTGCAGCAACAGGTAGATTTGACATTGCTGCCTGGTTAGTTTTTGGAATTCAATTTTTATGGCAGTTTCCTCATTTTTGGGCCATTGCTTGGGTATTAGACGATGATTACAAAAAAGCAGGATTTAAAATGTTGCCTTCAAAAGAAGGAAGAGATAAAAACTCGGCTTTTCAAATAATGGTTTACACGTTTAGTTTAATTCCTATTGTGCTCCTACCCTATTATTTTCATTTAACAGGAATTACTTCAACTATTTTAAACATTATTTTTGGAATTCTGTTTTCGTATCAATCAGTAAAATTGTACCAAGATTGTAGTTTAAAATCGGCAAAAAACTTAATGTTTGGCTCTTTTGCATACTTGCCACTTGTGCAGTTAGCAATGTATTTAGATAAAATTTAATTAATGGAAGTAACACAAAATATTTCAGAAAAAGAACAAATTAAAAACAAAGTAGCATTGCCACTTTTAGCCATTGCCATAGGCAGTATGGTCATGCTTTTTGCAGGATTAACAAGCGCTTATGTGGTGAGGCATGGCGAAGGAAACTGGCAATCTTTAACATTGCCTTTTCAGTTTTACCTCAGTACTGCTGTTATTTTATTTAGCAGTTTAACAATGAATCTTGCTTTAGCAAAAATAAAAAAGAACGATTATAAAGCCTCTTCAACATTTCTACTGTACACCTTTGGTCTAGGTCTTATTTTTCTGGGGTTGCAATTTTCGGGATGGTCCAACATGATTGGATCAGGCGTTTTTTTTACAGGTAAAAATGCAAATGCATCGGGTTCATTTTTTTATATGTTAACTGCCTTGCATGCAGCACACATTATTGGAGGTTTTGTGGCATTGGCAATAACTACTTACAACTCAAAAAAGGGCAACTATTCATCCGAAAGATATTTAGGAATTAGGCTGTGCTCAATCTATTGGCACTTTTTAGATATCCT
>JBAXQC010000065.1:0-16004 GCA_037131955.1 Bacteroidota bacterium | reverse complement strand
AACCAATTATCTCCTATTTCTTGCCAATTTCCAATTCTTTCTACATCTCAAACAATTTAATGGAAAAAAGTATGTTATTTAGCAGTTAATAATTCAAGCACAATGCATCAAACAATTAGTTACTTTTTGTTAATCAAACTTATAAAACAAAGTCAATTTGAAAAGTATAAAAATATTTCATAAAATTGCCATCCCTAAACTAAAAACTAAAAAAAACAATTAATCTAATATCACAAAAATTATGAGCAACAAACAATCAAAAGGAGGAAGTTTAGCACTTGCTTTTGCTTCATTGGCCATTCCTGCATGTTTAATAGTAGCAGTAGGAATTTACAAATTTATCCTTGGAAACGCCAACAACTTTGAAGGTGCCAACATCGAAAATCACCCCATAAACATGCTGGGCACAGTTTATCAAGGAGGTATTATTGTACCAATTTTGATAGCTATTTTATTAATCATCTTAACTTTTTCTATTGAAAGATTTATTACAATCGCAAAAGCCAAAGGAAAAGGTTCTGTAGAGAATTTTGTTATTGCAACTCGTGAAAAACTTTCTGCTGGACAAATAGACAAAGCAATTGCAGATTGCGATACCCAAAAAGGATCATTGGCAAGTGTTATTAAATCAGGTTTAACAAAATACAAACAAGTAGAAGGCGATTCTTCTATGGACAAAGAATCTAAAATTGTTGCTATTCAAAAAGATTTAGAAGAAGCTACTACTTTAGAACTTCCCATGCTTTCTAAAAACTTAGTAATTATTTCTACTTGTGCTTCCATTGCTACATTAGTTGGTCTTATTGGAACGGTACTAGGTATGATTAAAGCGTTTGCTGCACTATCTCAGGCTGGTGCTCCCGATGCAACTGCTCTAGCAACCGGTATTGCAGAAGCTCTTATCAATACAGCTTTAGGTATTGGTGGTTCTACCATTGCAATTATCATGTACAACTACTTCACCACAAAAATAGATTCATTAACTTATAGCATTGACGAAGCTGGTTACACCATCGTTCAAACATTTGCTTCTAAATATCAAGGAAAATAATTTTATTTCTTGAAGTTTAATCAAATACAAACCCTATAATTTAACAAAGAAACTATGCCAAAAATAAAAATGCCCCGCAGCAGTCCATCTCTGGACATGACTCCAATGGTGGATTTGGCTTTCTTGTTGGTAACATTCTTTATGCTTACCACACAGTTTAGGGCAGATGAACCTGTAATTGTTGACACACCTTCTTCTATTGCACTCACAAAAATACCCGAAGCAGATTTAATAACGGTTATTATCGACGACAAAGGAAAAGTGTTTTTCAATTTTGATGGAAAGGAAAGAAGAGCCTCGGTTCTTCAAAAAATGGGAACCAAATACGGAGTAAATTTTACTCCCGATCAAATTTATAAATTCTCTATCCTTACCTCATTTGGAATGCCAATTCAGGAAATGCCTAAATTTTTAAGCCTCACACAAACCGAACAAAAAGCATATTACCAAGAGCTAGAAAAAGCAGGAAGAAAAGGTATTCCTTCCGACTCTCTAAAAAACGAACTAAAAGACTGGGTGTTTAATGCCAGAATTAGTAATCCAAAATACAGAGTAGCAATCAAAGGCGATGGTAAAGCAAAATATCCAGTAGTTAAACAAGTAATATCAACACTGCAAGACAACAAGGTAAACAAATTTAATTTTGTTACCGACATGGAAGCAGAACCTTAATATTTAAATAAAATGGCAGAATTAAATACCGATGATGGCGGCGGTGGCGGCAAACACGGTGGCAAGGTAAAAGCCAAAAAGTCGTCAACAAAAATTGACATGACTCCCATGGTGGATTTGGCTTTTTTGTTGCTTACCTTTTTCATGCTTACCACAACCTTTAGCAAGCCTCAGGCAATGGAAATAAACATGCCTGTAAAAGATAAAGTAGAAGATCCTCCAAAAATTCCTGGGAATCAAACCTTAACTTTATTGCTAAGCGACAAAAATAGAATCTACTACTACATGGGTGCCGATGATCCAAACTTACCACCAACTGTAGAATACACAACCTTTGCAAACAACGGAATAAGAAAGCTTCTTATAGATAAAAACAAAGAAATAAACAAAACGTACGACAAGGTTGAAGCGCTAAAAAAAGAGTTTTTGGACGGAAAAATTGACGAGAAAAAATACAAAGAAGAAAAAAACAAAGTTGTTGGCGATAAAAAAGCACTTATTGTATTAATTAAAGCCGACGAACTAAGTAACTACAAAAACCTTGTAGATATTTTAGATGAAATGTCAATTTGTAACATTGGCAGATATGCAATTGTAGATATAACTACAAGCGAAACAGACATGATTAAAAACGTAGTAGTTCAATAATTTAGCCATGGCAGAAAACAAAAAAAATATTTTCAGCGATTGGGAGAATGTTGTTTACGAAGGCAGAAACGAAATTGTATTTGCCGAAAGAAATAAAGTTTACGGTGCTTATGTAATTAGAAAATCATACAACAGAACCGTATCCAGAGCAGTTATAATTTCTGCTGCAATTTTTATTTTCTTGCTAAGTATTCCCACTATCCTAGCTTGGATAGAAACACTAAAACCAGAAGAAAGAATTTTAAAAGACGATAAAACTGTTGAGCTGATGGACGCTCCGCCAATTGACGAGAACGAGCCACCGCCACCACCAGTAGAGCCACCACCACCGGTTCAAGAGTCAATTAAATTTGTTCCTCCGGTAGTAACAAACGAACCTGTGCCTGAAGAAGACATTCCACCTACTCAAGAAGAATTGCAAGAATCTAATGCAGGTGTTGTAACCCAAGAAGGTACCGAAGGTGCAATTGATTTGCCTGTAGAAGCTGTGCAAGAGCCAATTGAAGAAAAAGAAGAAGCTCCTTTTATCTCTGTTGAAGAAATGCCTAGTTTCCCGGGTGGAGAAGAAGCATTAATGAAATACATGAGAAAAAATATTCAATTTCCTGCAGTTGAAAAAGACAACGGAATTCAGGGTACCGTTTATGTATACTTTGTAATAAACAAAGAAGGAAAAGTAGAAGATGCAAAAATTGCAAGAGGCGTAAAAGGTGGACCCGGCTTAGATGCCGAAGCTATTCGTGTAGTAAAAAATATGCCAGCTTGGTCTGTGGGTAAACAAAATGGTAGAGCTGTTAAAGTTCAGTTTACATATCCCATTAAATTTGTTTTAGGGGGTTAAGACAAGTTTATGTTAAGAAAGCCCCATTTTATTGGGGCTTTTTTTTTAATAATCGTACTTACAAAAAATAAATGTCTAGTCAAGAAAAAAATAATGCCACAACAAATGCTTCCTACATAATGGGAACTGTAATGTTTGTTGTGTACCTATTATTTGGTATTGCTCTGTTGTTTACCAATTTTTTTGAAGCTTCATTGGGCAAGAACAAAAATATTTTAGGAATAGTTGTTATATTGTATGGTGCTTTTAGATTTTGGATGTCTTGGCGTTTAAAAAAATCAAAAACCAATTCACAAAAATCAGAAGCTGCAAACGGCATACTAGGCTTTGGGTATTACTTTGGAATGATAATGATTATTGTTTATTTATTGGCAGGTGTAATGCTAATTTTTACTCCCGTATTTGAAGAATATTTAGGTACTTTTAAATTATTTTTAGGTGTATTGCTAATTGTTTATGCATTGTTTAGAGTGTGGGCAACATTAAAAATTAGAAAATTTAGAAATGAATAACCAAACCATAAAATTACAAGTAATTAATTTTTCTTTACTTCTAATAATTGCAATGCTTTTTACAAGCTCTTGCGACACCGCTCCGCAAAAAAAATATATAGATAATGCAACTTCCGGAAACATTTCCATTACGGTGGATGAATCGTATCAACCAATAGTAGATT
The DNA here is from genome assembly GCA_037131955.1 of Bacteroidota bacterium. GTDB lineage: Bacteria > Bacteroidota > Bacteroidia > UBA4408 > UBA4408 > CAIMMJ01. The sequence goes on along the minus strand of JBAXQC010000065.1, from coordinate 12,116 downwards.
CTCAGTTGTATGTGTTTCATTCTATTTACGAAAAAGCACATGTAAAAGCACGTTATACTTCAGAAGACAGTGCCTACTTAGATTTATTATTCGATACAGTTCGTTGCATTATTGTTGGCAGAGAACCAAACAATTACGAAAAATCAATTTTCGACAGCATAAAAATAAAACCAAGAATTACAAAAATTGCAGTAGACGGAGTTGCACTTATTGTAAATCCTCAAAACCCTGATTCTTTATTAGACTTGGCAGAGCTTCAAAAAATATTCTCGGGAAATGCCGATACTTGGAACAAAGTAAAAGGCAGTAAATTTTCCGAAAAAATTAATATTGTATTCGACAGAATTGGCTCTGCAAATGCCAGGTACATCAAAGAAAAATTTTCTCCAAACAAACCATTGCCTCCAAATTGTTTTGCCTTAAAATCAAATCAAGAAGTAATTAAATATGTAGAAGAAAATAAAGGTGCAATGGGTCTTATTAGCATAAATTGGATCAGCGATAGAGATGACCCTAAAGTAGAACGCTTTTTAAAAAATGTACGTTTGGTTGCATTAGCAGATTCTGTAGGCAGCGGAGAGCACTTTAAACCCTACCAAGCCTACTTAGCGCTAAAAAACTATCCATTGTTACGAAATATGTTGGCAGTTAGCAAAGAAGCAAGAACAGGCCTTGGCACAGGTTTTGTTTCGTTTATTGCCGGCGAAAAAGGACAACGAATGGTATTAAAATCAGGGATGGTTCCAATAAATACTCCAGTAAGAATAATTAGTACAGAATAACAAATAGATTTTAAAATTTATACAAATAGTTAATCATGAATAAATATCTTGTTTTAATTGCATTGAGTTTATTTTTAAACAATGTAAACGCTCAAACACTTCAAAATGCACAAAAGCTTACTGACAATGAGCAATTTTCTGATGCCGCAAAAATTTACGCTTCGCTGCTAAAACTAAATAACAACGGAGAAAATAATTTTTACATGGGTGAAAATTATTTTAAACAAGAAAATTTAGATTCAGCATTATTTTTCTATTCAAAAGGATTAGAAGCTCAACCAGAATATGCTCTAAATTACGTGGGCAAAGGAAAAGTAAATTGGTTCAAAGGAAATGCTGATGTTGCCAAAGCTTCTTTCGACAAAGCCCTTGAATTAAGCAAGAGAAAAGATATTCTGGTGCTTTCAAAAATTGCCGAATGTTACACACAAGCCGAAAAAAAAGAACTTGACTTAGCTTTAGGTTTATTAACTGAAGCCCAAAAATTAGACCCAAAAAATATTGATGTTTATCTATTAACAGGTGATGTGTACAGCGAAAAACAAGATGGAAACAAAGCCATCGAAAATTATAAAAAAGGTCAGGCCTTAGACAAGGCCAACGTAAAAGGGTTGCTTAGGCAAGGAAAATTGTATGGCCGTTCAAAAAATTATCAGTTGGCATTTGATTTATACAAAGAGGCTTCAAACATAGATTCTACCTTTGCTCCCGCTTACAGAGAACAAGCAGAACTTTATTACCTTTCTAGGCAGTACGAACGTGCAAAGGCAAAATACAAACGTTTCTTAGAGCTATCTAGCAACAACATCGATGCAAGAAAACGTTATGCTTCGTTCATGTATTTAAGTAAAGATTATGCCGAGACAATAAATCAAATAAATATGATTTTAAAAGAAGATACCACAAGCAATATCATGAATCGTTTGTTGGCATATTCTTATGTAGAAAAAACAGACTACAACTCAGCACAAAGTTACATGAATAGGTTCTTTATTCGTTCAAGTCCAGAGAACACAAAAATTCTTGCCAGTGACTTTGAATACCAAGCAAAGATTTACGCAAAAACAGGCAAAGACTCAATGGCTATTATTTCATACTTAAAAGCAATAAGCATGGATTCAAGCAAAACAGAATATTACGGAGATTTAGGGAGTTTGTGCTTTAAATTAAAGAAAAATCAAGATGCTATAAAATATTTTAAAATAAAACAGAATTCTAAAACACCTCTCACTGCCAACGAAACTTACATTTTAGGGAAGTCCTATTTCTTCGAAAAAGACTATGTAAGTGCAGATACTAGTTTTGGTACATTAATTAGCATGTCGCCAAAATTGCAACAAGGCTATTTTTGGAAAGCCAGAGTTGCAGCACAAAACGACCAAGAAAGTACAAAAGGACTTGCAAAACCTTGGTATGAATTGTATTTAGAAAAAGCCTTGGCAAACAACGAAAAAAACTTGAAAGACCTCGAAGAGGCATACTCTTATTTAGGTTATTTTTACTTTATTTCCAAAGACAAAGAAAATTCAAAAATGTATTGGCAAAAAGTACAGGAAATAAATCCTACTAGCGACAAAGCGAAAAAAGCATTAGAAAATTTAAAATAATTTTTCCTCCTCAAAAAAAATCATGCTGCTGTTAAGTCCTAAAAAATTTACTGATTACGAACTTATTGATTGTGGCGATTTTTTAAAATTAGAGAGATTCGGAAAAATAATTACTATAAGACCAGAACCACAAGCTGTGTGGAGTGCAACCCTAAATTACAACGAATGGCTAAAAATGGCTGACGTAGTTTTTGAAGCCAAATCAAGTTCTTCGGGAACCTGGAAAAAGCAAAAAAATGTTGCTGATTCTTGGATGATTAAATACCACATAGATAGTATTGATAAAACCATTGATTTTAGATTAGCACTCACTTCTTTTAAACACGTTGGTGTTTTTCCCGAACAAGCAGTTAACTGGGATTACATTGGCGAAGGATTAAAAAAAATCAAAAACGATAAAAAGAATTTTCTAAATCTCTTTGCTTACACAGGTGGCGCAAGCTTGGCAGCAAAAGCAGCAGGTGCAGATACCACACATGTAGATTCTATAAAACAAGTGGTTACCTGGGCAAATTCCAACATGGAAATTAGCAAACTTAATCACATTAGATGGGTAGTTGAAGATGCTTTAAAATTTGTGAAACGAGAAGTAAAAAGAGGAAATACTTATCACGGAATTATTCTTGACCCTCCTGCTTATGGTCATGGTCCTAACGGTGAAAAATGGAAGCTCGAAGATAACATCAACGAAATGATTCAATTGGTGCTTCAACTGCTAAATCCTCAAGAACATTTTTTAATTTTAAATGCCTATTCATTGGGTTTCTCAGGAATAATTCTAGAAAACTTGCTTAATACTCATCTTGTAAAATTTCCAAAAGCTAAAATAGAAACCGGCGAGTTGTTTTTACAAAGTACTCATAAAAACAAATTGCCTTTGGGTGTTTTTGGAAGAGTGGAGCTATTTAAAAAATAAAAAGAAATTAAAACTCAAGCAATTTTGTTTTTACCTCTTCCATCAACCACATTGGCGTAGAGGTGGCCCCACAAATTCCCACTGTATCATTTGCATTAAACCAATTGGCATCTAAATCGTTGGCATTACTTACAAAATATGTATTTGGATTGGTTTGTTTACAAACTTCGTACAGCACTTTTCCGTTAGAAGATTTTGTTCCACTTACAAAAACTATTCTATCAAATTTTAGTACAAAATTTCTTAGCTCTTTGTCTCTATCTGCTACTTGTGTGCAAATTGTATCGTGGGCATTTACTTTTAAACCTTTCTGTTTAAGAGCTTCTGTAATTTCGTAAAATTTAGCTTTACTCTTTGTTGTTTGGCTATATACAGTAATTTCATGCGGCATATTGGCAATATCTAACTCGTTAATATCCGAAAAAACAGTTCCGTTATTTTCCACTTGGCCCATCAATCCGGTAACTTCTGCATGTCCATCTTTGCCAATAATAAAAATACTTTCGTTGTTGTCGTAAGACTTTTTAATTCTGTTCTGTAATTTTAATACAACAGGGCACGTAGCATCAATTAGTATTATATTATTGTTAATGGCCGTCTGATAGGTAGATGGCGGTTCACCGTGGGCCCTTATCAAAACGAAATCGTTATGCAATTTTTCCAACTCATCGTGCGAAATAGTTTGCAATCCCTTTTTCTTTAGTCTATTTACCTCTTCGTCGTTGTGTACGATATCTCCTAAACAATACAAATATCCCTGACGATCTAGCACTTCTTCGGCCATCTCTATAGCGTAAACAACCCCAAAGCAAAAACCGGAGTCATTGTCGATACTTACCTTTAGGTTTAGGTTAGTGTTTTGCGATGCTAAACTTGTTTGCATTGATCAACTATTTTCATCAATAGGTTTATTTCATTTTGTTTGCATAACTTGCTATTGAGCAACGTATTTGCATATTGTTTTAACAAACTGGAATTGCCTTTGTTTATTTTGGTAGTTTGTAAAAAACGTAAAAGAAAATTTTTATCTTCTTCAACATGCACAGAGCGCCCTAAAAATGAAGGCATGGAGGTTTCTATGTTAAACCTTATGTGTCGTATTTCTTCGTTTTCTGGACTCAGTTTTACGGCTTTATTTATGTTTTCTAAACCTTTGTTTAAATAACTAAGTTTGGTTGTAGGAAAAAAACTGTGTTTTGCCAATAGACCTTCTGTGGCTCCTTTATAAGCCAATAAAATTGGTTGATTGTTACAATTTATTTCGTTGAGTTTCTTATACAAGTCCTCGGCTTTGGAAGAATTTGTTATTGCTTCAACAAAAGAATTTCTTACCCAAGCTAAATCTAAAGTAGTTGACATACTGCTTTTAGCAAAAAAAAGTATTACAATAAATAGTAACCTTTTAATTTTCAAATCAGATTTAATTTATGTTTGATATAACTCCAAAACAGAATGAAGTATTTTTTTGTATCAGTAACTCTTATTCTTTCTTTGAGAACAAGTTCGGCATCAAGCTTTTTTATTTTATTAAATAAGCTGAGGTAGTAGGAGTAAGCCAAGTAAACACCAAACCTACTGCCCTTCGGCAATAGCTTTATTCCTTGGTATCCTGCATCAAAATCCAATAAAATATCTTGTTCAATTTGTTTTTTAACGTCATTGTTAAAAACGTTAGACTTTATTTCAGGAAAATAGGTTCTTCCTAATTGAAAAAAATCGGCTTTTAGATCTCTCAAAAAATTTATTTTCTGAAAAGCAGACCCTAACTGCATGGCCGGCTTTTTAAGTGATAAGTAGTATTCATTATTGCCCTCGCAAAATACTCTTAAACACATAAGCCCCACTACTTCGGCAGAACCTAAGATATACAGTTTGTACTTTTCTACATCGTACTCAATTTTTTGTAAATCCATTTCCATGCTGTGCAAAAAAGAATCTATAAGTTCTTTGTCTATAGAATATTTATTAACCACCATTTGAAAACTATGCAGAATGGGATTTAAACTTATTTTTTCCTCAATGGCTTTGTAGGTGTCCTGTTTAAATCTGTGCAATAATTCTTGTTTATTGCTTGTATGAAATGTATCAACTATTTCATCGGCAAACCTTACAAATCCATAAATTGCATAAATAGAATTATGAAATTTTTTATCTAAAGCAGAAATTCCTAAAGAAAAAGAAGTGCTGTACTTTTTTGTAGTAAGTTTACTAATATTCAAACATACATTGTCGTACAAATTTTCTCCAATCAATTCCATAACTAAAATTCTAAAATAAAACCAAGAGCTGGAGTTACGGATAAATCGTCGTTCTTTAAGATAAACGGAATTCCGTTTGACCCATCTGAGCGTAATGGATTTCCATCGGTAGTTTCAAAACCAGTATTGTCATCCAATCTTTTGAATGAATAATTTGGAATGGCTTGATTTTTAAATAGCAAAGCGTTTGTTACATCAAAATAGATGTCTAAGGTAGTCCTTTTAAAATTAATTTTTTTGTCTACCCTAAAATCAAATTGTCTAAACGATGTTAAACGGAGAGTATTCAATTGCGAATTATCAAATACGCCATTTCCTGTAGCAACATAATTTCTTTGTGAAGCAACCAGATCAAATGGAGTATACGGAGAGCCGCCAGAATAGCGGAGTTTCATACCAATTTCCCACCCTCTTTTAAATTTTTTTCCTACAATAAATGAAACAAGATGTCTTGTATCCCATGCCGAGGCTATAAGTTTTCCATCTCTGCCAGAAAATTCACTCCAAAACAAAGTGTATGATGCGGTGGCAAAAAAGTTCTTTATTAGTTTTTGTTGGATAAATAATTCTGCACCATAGCTTCTGCCTTTGCCATTACTTATTACATCTTCGTTTCCTATTGCTCCAAAATTTCCTCCTTGATTTGCCAATGAAATTCCATCAAAAACAGAAACAGGATAATTGCTGTAATTTTTATAGAATCCTTCAGCGGTAATCCTTAAACTGTTAGTTGGGTTATACTCCACTCCTGCCACATAATGATCGCAAATAATATATTTATTATCCTTGTTTACTAAATCGCCTGCTGCGTTTCTAAATCCTAACACAGTATAAATTGGTATTTTGGCGTATCTGCCAACTGTTGCATTTATATTCCATTTTTCTGTTAAAGCATACGAAACAGCAAATCTTGGGCTAAATGCTTCGGCAGGATTTAATCCGCTAGTGGTAAAAGTATTTACATCTGTTCTAATGCCAAGAGTTAAAGATAATCGCTCTCCCATTAATTTTCTGTTTACCGAGGCAAATGCTCCCAACCTAAAAAAATCTATGGCCGAGTTAAAATTTATATTTACTGCCGGCACTATAACATTCCCCAAAGAATCAGTTATTTCTTTTCTAATTTTTGCAAATGTAGCATTGTTGTATTTAACGTATTGCATCATTCCACCGTAGTTAAATTTCCACTTTCCGCTAAATTTATTTACTTCTACTCTTAGTTTATTTTCTATTTCTTGTGACTGTGTTTTTAAACTTCTCTTAGTTTCATCTCCTTCTTTTCCATCCTCAAATTGGTCTAATTTATTGTCGAACATGTTTCGGCTGGCAGTAATGTTCACATAGCCTTTGTTAATTAATCTTTTTAATCCAAAACCAACCGTATAATTCCATTGGTTTATTGTGGGGAAAGCCCTTAGAGCGTACTCTTTATCTGGTGTAGAATTTTGGGGAACACCAAAACTAAATTCATCAATTGCACCAACACCAAGAGCTGTAAATGTGGTTTTAGCATCTATTTTATGAGTTATTTTGTATTGAAAGTCCCAATAATTTGGTCGTATAGGCAAATCAATAGCTTGAAATAAATACTGCAAATATGACCTCCTTGCGGAAGCTAAAAAAGTAGTTTTTTTAGACAGTGGCCCTTCTAATGTTGTAGCAATTTCTGTGCTACTTACTCTTATATTGCCTTGCACTTTATCGGGGTTTCCATCTCTTTGTTTAAATTGTAAAACAGAGGATAAAGCATTGTCGTATTTAGCTGCAAAACTGCTGCTGCTTAATGAAACATCTTCAATAAAAGAAACATTTAAAATTCCTGCTGGGCCTCCTGCACTGCCTTGCGTTGCAAAATGGTTTATTTGAGGAATCTCAATCCCGTCAAGGTAATACACATTTTCGTTGGGTGCTCCACCTCTAATAATAATGTCGTTTCTGAAAGATGCACTACCTGTTGTTCCGCTTACTCCGGGCAATGCCTGAACAACTTTGGAAATATCGAAATTTCCGCCCGGATTACTTTTTATTTCTTCGGCAGTTAGGCTTTGAACAGAAAGTGGTGTTTCTATTTTTTTTCCATACGTATTTGCAATTACAACAACTACTGATAACTCTTTGGAAGTTGGTTCCATTTCGGCATTAATAATGTTTGCATTTCCAACATTTACAACTACATTAAAGAGAGTTAGCGGTTTGAAGCCAATTGCAGAGAATTTAATGTTGTAGCTTTTTGGAGGAATAGATGTAATTTTAAATTTACCGTCTAAATCAGTGGCCACAGCAAAGTCGGTTGATTCTAGTGTTACTGCAACTCCAACTAATAACTCTTGTGAATCTTTGTCTTTTACGGAGCCAATAATTGTTCCCGTTTTTTGTGCGAAGGATGTTTGTGTAAGCAAAAAGACAAAAAGGCTTACGATAATCTTTTTCATCATATCAAAGGTTTGGTTAATTTTGAACATATAATTACAAAATTATTTTTTTTATTTTAATACTCTTTCTTTACAAGTGAAGCCGCCACCTTCCCGGATATTAAACTTGGCGGAACTCCGGGGCCTGGAACAGTTAACTGTCCTGCAAAAAATAAATTTTTTATTTTCTTACTTCTGATAGAAGGTTTTAAAATTGCCGTTTGTTTTAATGTGTTCGCCAATCCGTAAGCGTTACCTTTAAAGGAATTGTAATCGGCAATAAAGTTTGACTGAGCATAACTTTTTTTGTAAATTACATGTTCGCTGATTTTTTCACCTGTTAATGCCTCCAATCTTTCCATCATTACCTTGTAATATTTTTCTCTTACCTCTTCATTGTCTTCCAAGCCTATTGCAACCGGCATCAATAAAAATAAATTCTCTTTGCCATCAGGTGCAATTGTATTGTCTGTTTTAGAAGGAGCACAAACATAGAACAAAGGATCGCTAGGCCACTTGGCCTCTTCGTAAATTTCGAAAGCGTGCTTAGTAAAATCTTTGTCGAAAAATAAATTATGATGTTCTAAATTGTTTATTTTTTTATCCACTCCTAAATAAAACAACAAACACGAAGGCGCCATGGTTCTGCTGTTCCAGTATTTATCAGAATAATTTCTTTTTTCTTTCAATACTTTCGTATCTAAAAAATTGTAATCTGCACTTCCAATAACAACGTCTGCCTCGTATTTTTTTGAATTGCAACTAACGTAATCTATATTTCCGTTGTTATTGTATTCAAAATTTGTTACCGCAGAATTAAACACAAAATTTACACCCAAAGATTCAGCCAGTACTTTCATCCCTTTCACTATTTCAAACATACCTCCCATTGGATACCATGTGCCCAGCTGCATATCGGCGTAATTCATTAAACTGTATAATGCAGGCGTATTTTGAGCTGTTGCTCCCAAAAACAAAACCGGAAATTCTAGGAGTTGAAGAAGATGAGGATGAGAAAAATATTCTCTGGCATGTTTGTAAAAACTTTTAAAAACATTTAATCGCATTACATCTCTCATTAAATCTATGCTGGCAAATTCCATGATCGAAACACCCGGCTTGTGCACCAAATCATTAATTCCAACATTGTATTTGTAAGCCGCATCATTTAAAAATTGCTCTAATTTTTCTCCGCTTCCTTTCTCGTACTGCTCAAATAAATTTTTTAACTCCTGCATATCCGAAGGAATATTTACTGCTTTTCCATCATCAAAATAAACAGAATAAGAAGGCGACAGTCTTTTTAACTGGTAATAATCTGATGGTTTTTTATTGAAGTCAGCAAAAAACTTTTCAAAAATATCTGGCATCCAATACCAACTTGGTCCCATGTCGAAAACAAAACCTTCTGCCTCAAATTTTCTTGCCCTTCCACCGGCCATTTCATTTTTTTCGAGAACTGTAACTTCAAAACCATCTTTTGCTAAATAACATGCTGCAGACATTCCCGCAAAACCTGCACCAATAACTACTGCTTTTTTCTTAGACATTTTATCTTAAAAAATTATTTTACAAAACTATAAACTAATAAACAAAAAACCCCACTTAATTGCGGGGCTTAATAGATTATCTAAAATCTTTTAAATCTTTCATTAGCTTTTTTCGAGCCAAAAAAATCCTGCTCTTTACAGTTCCAATGGGTAGGTTAAACTGATCTGCAATTTCTTTGTATTTGTACCCTTCAAAATACATTAAAAAAGGTATTCTTAAATCTTCTTCTAAGTTTTCTAAAACTAATTTAATGTCTTTGTGTGCAATCTGAGACAATGGAGAAACCTCACCGTTGTGCTGTGGTATATTTATAAAGTATAAATCTTTGGTGGTATCTACAATTTGTTTTGTTTTTATGTTTCTTCTGTAGTTGTTTATAAAAGTATTTTTCATGATGGTGTATAACCAAGCCTTTAGGTTAGTAGCATCTGTAAATTTGTCTTTGTATAAAATTGCCTTGTAAAAAGTGTCTTGCAACAAGTCCTTAGCCTCTTCAGAATTTTGAGTTAAGCTAATGGCAAAATAATTGAGTGGAGCTTTAAAACTCATTACTTTTTGGTTGAATTCAAGAGTTGACATAGTTTTTATTTTTGTTTAAGGTTGTATTAAAATGATTAAACATTTATTTTGTTGAACAAATGTATGAAGAGATTAAACAAAACCAATTAAAATTAATAGAATAAATGTTAATTTATTGAATTTCATGTTTTTAATTATTAGCAAGACCTGTATAAATTGATATTCCAACACCGATAAATTAAAATATTATGTTTAAGAATGACATTTTATTGATAAACAAAACTCGTAAACACTGTTTTTTATGATCCATGTTTAAAAACGAAAAACTTATATTCGTAAAAAATAAAAATGAAGGCAGCCATTATTGGTTATTCCGGGCAAATAGGAGAGATTCTAACGCAAACATTAGCAGATTCTATAAATTGTGAAACTCTATATTTAATTGGAAGAAAGAAACCAAGTTGTGAATCAAAAAAAATTGAGTTTATCAAAACTGACTTTTCAGAAAGTTCAATTGATAAAATAAAATTAGAACAGTTAACATCATTGTTTATTTGTATAGGAACAACAAAGAAAAAAACACCAAAAAAAGATGAATATTTTTTTGTAGATTATAGCATTCCTGTAAGAGTTGCAGAACAATTAAAAAAATACAACTGTAAAAACGTTTTTGTTGTTTCAGCATTAGGAGCAGATTCAAGTTCATCCAATTTTTATTTAAATACCAAAGGAAAAATGGAGGAAAAAATAATTTCATTAAATTTTGATGTTTGCGGAATTGCAAGACCTTCGTTGCTTTTAGGCACCAGAAAAGAATTTAGATTAGGAGAACTTATAGCGAAATATATTTTTAAGATTATAAATCCATTATTGACTGGTTCGCTAAAAAAATACAAGGGAATAGAAGCATCTCAAGTTGTTAAATCATTGTTATGGATGAACACCCATCAAAAAGAAAAAGTAAAAATTTACCAAAACAATGAATTATTGGAATTATGAACGTAAAATATTGGCTCCTGCTGCTTAGTTTCATATACGTTTTTAATTACTGCTCGGCTCAAAAAATTACACCAGGCTTTTCGGGTAGAGAATACCGAGAGTTGCTTGTGTTAAATTGGAATCAGTACGATACTTCAAAAGCCAAAACAGACTTGCGCTACAAAAGAATTTTTAGATCAACCGAAGGAAATTTAAAGAATCGTTTTGATATTTGGCTAAGAAATGACTCTGTTGGAATTATTAGCATTAGAGGAACAACTTCCGCACAACTTTCGTGGATAGAAAATTTCTATTCAGCAATGATTCCTGCTAAAGGAACAATAACAAAAACCAATGGCGAAGCTTTTAGTTACAAACTAGCCGAACGCAAAGACGCCATGGTTCATACTGGCTGGGTGCTTGGCTTAGCCGATTTAGCTGAAGAGCTTATTAGTGAAATAGAAACCAATTACACAAAAGGAATTAAAGAATATTACATTATTGGACACAGCCAAGGCGGAGCTCTTGCATTTTATGTAAGGTCATATTTAGAATATTATTACAAGGAAAACTTTCCCAAAGATTTAAATTATAAAACAATTTGCAGTGCACCACCCAAACCCGGAAATATGTATTATGCTTATGACTTTGATTTTATAACAAGAGATGGTTACGGTTATAGGGTGGCGAACACTTTAGATTGGGTACCGGAAACTCCATTAACCTCTCAAACTGCCACTGACATCAACACCATAAATCCTTTTAATCTTAGAAATGAAGCATTAAAAAAACAACCCATTTTTACACGAGCTTATGCTAATTATGCCTACAACAAAATGGATAATGCAAGCAACAAGGCTTCAAGAATGTTTAAAAAATATTTGGGAAATAAGGCAGGGAAAATCATCAAAAAAACATTTCCGCTATACAAAGAACCAGAATACATCAACCAAACCAATTACACCACAGCAGGAATTCCAATAATTTTAGCAACTGACGAAGAATACAATAATTTATTTAAAGAAGGTAAAAACGTTTTTATTCATCACATGTATGAACCTTATATTTATTTAAGCAAGAAGTATTATCCTTAA
>JBAXQC010000064.1:0-16644 GCA_037131955.1 Bacteroidota bacterium | reverse complement strand
AATACCCAGCAATTAAAGTTGAAAGATTAGACGAACGATTTACTTCAAAAATGGCATTTCAGGCTATGATTGATGGTGGTTTAAAAAAGAAGGACAGGCAAAACAAATCTACAATAGACAGGGTAAGTGCAACCATACTACTTCAAAACTTCTTAGATCATCATCAAAATCTGCCTTAATTGAGCTCTTTTAAGCAGTTTTTTATGGCTTCAAAGTCTGGTAAATCTCCTGCAGATTCTAACACCTGGGCATACTTTACTATTCCATCTTTGTTAATTACAAAAGCCGATCTTTTTGAAACGCCAAGCAATCCCACTGAAAAAGATTCATACAACACATCATATTCTTTGGATGCCGTTTTGTTAAAATCTGATAAGAGTGTAAAATTTAAATTTTGCTCTTCTTTAAATTTTGCTAGAGTAAATGGCGAATCTACAGATATAGCCAATACTTCGGCGTTTGCAATATTGTAGGCGGCAATATCGTCTCTTGTGGCACACAACTCTGCAGTACAAACACCTGTAAATGCAAATGGAAAAAATAATACAACTACATTTTTTCCTCTAAAATCGCTCAATTGTTTTACCTTTTTTTCTGTATCAGGCAACGAAAAATTTGGTGCTTCTTGTCCTATGTTTATCATAAAAATATTTTTTGGCAATGTTACAAATAAAGGAATGTATTGTATCAATTGTTTGAAAAATTTTACAAATCCATAATTTTTATTGAAATAGAAATTTTAGTTGCACAAAAAAATATACTTTTGTTTTCTACAAAAAATTAATATTTTATGAATTACGATTTAATAGTTATAGGAACAGGACCAGGTGGATATGTTGCAGCTATAAGAGCAGCACAATTAGGATTAAAAACAGCAGTAGTAGAAAAAGAAAGTTTAGGTGGAGTTTGTTTAAATTGGGGATGTATTCCCACGAAAGCCTTACTTAAAAGTGCTCAAGTTTTTGAATACCTAAACCATGCCTCAGAATATGGAATAAAAGTAAATGGCGCTGCAGTAGACTTTGATGCAATGATAAAGAGAAGCAGGGGAGTGGCCGATGGCATGAGTAAGGGTATTCAATTTTTAATGAAGAAAAATAAAATTGATGTTATTACTGGTTACGGAACAATAAAACCTGGCAAAAAAGTAGAAGTGAAAGATGCTGCCGGAAAAGTAGCAACATACGATGCAAAACACGTGATATTGGCTGTAGGATCGCGTTCTAGAGAACTTCCAAACTTAAAACAAGACGGTAAAAAAATTATTGGTTACCGCGAAGCCATGACCTTGCCTAAACAGCCAAAATCCATGCTAATAGTGGGTTCTGGAGCAATTGGATGTGAATTTGCCTATTTTTACCAAAGCATTGGAACAAAAGTTACCATAGTAGAATTTCTTCCCAACATAGTTCCTGTGGAAGATGAAGATGTTTCTAAGCAATTAGAAAAATCATTCAAGAAAATTGGAATTGATGTAATGACTGATTCTAGTGTTGAATCTGTTGACATTTCGGGTGAAGTTTCAAAGGTGAAAATTAAAACAAAAACAGGCGAGAAAATTGTTGAAGCTGAAATAGTTTTATCGGCTGTAGGTATAGCTGCAAATTTAGAGAACTTGGGTCTTGAAGCTTGCGGAATAAAAACTGATAAAGGAAAAATAGTTGTTAACGAGTACTACAAAACAAATGTTGATGGGGTTTATGCTATTGGCGATTGTGTTGGTGGTCAAGCATTGGCTCACGTGGCAAGTGCCGAAGGAATTACTTGTGTAGAAAAAATTGCCGGTCATCATCCAGAGCCATTAAACTACCAAAATATTCCGGGTTGCACGTATTGCTCTCCCGAAATTGCATCGGTTGGTTACACAGAAAAACAAGCAAAAGAAGCAGGATTTACAATAAAGGTAGGAAAGTTTCCTTTTTCTGCTTCAGGCAAAGCTTCTGCTGCCGGAGCAAAAGATGGTTTTGTAAAAGTAATTTACGATGCAAAATACGGCGAGCTGCTTGGTTGCCACATGATAGGTGCTAATGTTACCGAAATGATTGCTGAAATTGTGGTGGCAAGAAAATTAGAAACCACAGGGCACGAAATTTTAAAAGCAGTACACCCTCATCCAACAATGAGCGAAGCAATTATGGAAGCTACAGCCGCAGCTTATGGAGAGGTTATACATCTGTAAAAACTAGGGGATAAAAATTTTATTTCCCCTTCGCAATTATCTAAAGCTCAAATGCTAAAAAACAAAAAGGTTGTTTTAGTTTTTATTGATTGGTATGTGCCTGCATACAAAGCAGGAGGCCCAATAAGGTCGGTATACAATATAGTAAAAAAATTTGGTGAGGATGCAGATTTTTTTGTGGTGACTTCAATTTTCGACCTAAGAGAAACCCAACCTTTAGATGGGATAAAAGAAAATTATTGGTTGAAACTAGATGATTCAAAAGTAATTTATCTCGACATTAAAAATCAGAATGCTAAGCGCTACATAGAAATTGTAAAAGAAGTAAAACCTGACATAATTTATTTGAACAGTTTGTTTTCTAATAAATTTACTTTACTGCCATTAGCGGTAATTAGAAAAGTAGATGCAGATAGAAAAATAAAAGTTATTTTGGCCCCTAGAGGTACTTTAGGAAAAGCTTCTCTTGCCATAAAACCAATTAAAAAGAAATTGTTTTTTGTTTATGCAAAGTTTAATGGCATTGTAAAAAACATAGTTTGGCATGCTTCTACAACTCAGGAAGAAAAAGACATAAAGAAAGTTTTTGGAAGTAATGCAGAGATTGTTGTAGCCGAAAATATTGCAATTTTGCCAGAGAATATCGCAGTAAAGAGCCATAGATTCATAGATGATAAACTAACCGTGTTGTTTATTTCTAGGATTTCTTTAATTAAAAATTTTAAGTTATTGTGTGATGCTTTAGCCATTTGTAAAAACAAAAACCAATTAAGACTTAAAATAGTTGGTGCTATAGAAAATGTTGAATATTATAACTCTTGCATTTCAGTTTTAGATAATGCAAAAATAGAATGGGAATACTTGGGTGCAAAACCCCAAAATCAATTAAAGGAGGTTTATGAGAATTCTTCTGTTTTTTGTTTGCCAACCTTTCACGAAAATTACGGACACGTAATTGTAGAGGCATTAACCTACGGATTACCAATAGTAATTTCGGAACACACGCCGTGGAGAAATTTAGGAGAGAAAGGTGTTGGTTTTGACTTAGCGCTTGAAGGAAAATTATTTGCAGAAAAACTAGACTATTTTACAGAATTATCAGATGAAGAATATTCTATATACTCAGCAAAATGTATTGAATTCTCAAAAAACATAATCGCCAAGGAATCCGTAATCGAAGAAAATAGAAAATTATTTATTGCTTAATTTCCGTTGTAAAACTTACTGTTCCAAGTGTTAGAGCTAAACCCTTTAAAGGTTAAAGAGCCCACAAATAAAAAGAAAGAGAAAAAGGCGATTAAACAGTGGGTGCAAAACCAAAGTCTCATCATTCCTTCGTCTTCTGTTTTTACATTTAATACACTTAATGGAAAGCTCATAGAAAAAACAAAAGCTAAAATTATATTTGAAACAAAAAAATGGTAGATACTTCTAAATGGAAAGTTTAATATGCTTCTTGCAAAATTTAAATCATTTCCCCATTTGTGAATTAGATAATAATTGCCTTCTCCAACTTTTGCAAACAATAACGGATCTTCGTTGATGTCTTTTAAATCGAAAACCGAAAATGGCGCAAGAACATAAAAATCTTTTATTTCGGTGGAATATTTTTTTTCTAATTCCTTTATCTTAATGATTGCCTCAAACGGAAAATCAGCTTTAAAATGTTTAGAATGTAAGAACCTTAAGCGGTATTTAACACAAATTTTTTCAATTACAGCAATAGAAAATATTTTACTTAATTCGTTTTCATCAATTTTTAAATCACTAAACTGGCTATAATTATTGCCTTTTAGTCGTTGCAATATTTCTTGCTCCTTTGCTTTTTCGTTAGAGAAAATCGAATAAAACTGATTTAATATATCTTGTTGATTGTCTCTTTGCTTAAGAAGCTCATTTTCGATGTTTACTTTGTTAAGTATCATGGTAAAAGAATTATAATTTTTTAAAGAAACAAAAAAAAATCATATTAGTTTTAATAACAAGAAAAAAAATAATTTTAACATTAACAATTTATTTTTACTCTTTTATAAAGTTAGAAAAAATTGGTAATGAACTTAGTAGTAAATGAATTTTATTTTTTAGTTTTATAGAAGGATATAAAATTATTGCAGAAAGCATGCATAAAATTTGTTGCTTTTTTTTCTGATTGTATTTATAATACTTAAACATTCCAAAATAGCAATCGCTTTTTGCTAATTGTTGTTTTTCTCTAGAAATATTTTTTTTAATGTTTGGGTTGCATAATGCAATATTTATTGAATCTAATCGGTTTTTAAAAACATTGTTTTTTTGAACATTTATAGAATTGTTTTCGTGGGTGAGGTAAACACATGTTTCTTTTGCTGATTGATAAACCGGGTATTCCGAAGCAATCTCCATCCACAACAATGAATCTTCGTTAATGTAAATTCCTGGGTTGAATTGATGTTTAAACAGTATTTCTTTAGATAAACACACTTGCAGCGGCATTACCGGAATAAGCAAAAAATATTCTACGGGATTTTCTAAAATTGGCAAGAAGACGTTAGAGGAAATTACTTTGTTCTCCAAAGTTTTTTTATTGCAAAAAAATAGTGCATTTTTTAATTTCACAGAGCTTATTTCGTCATAGAAATTCTGA
Organism: Bacteroidota bacterium; assembly: GCA_037131955.1. Lineage (GTDB taxonomy): Bacteria > Bacteroidota > Bacteroidia > UBA4408 > UBA4408 > CAIMMJ01. Next base: position 11,842 of record JBAXQC010000064.1, on the reverse strand, counting down.
AGGTGATTTTCCAGATAATAATCATCACTGTCTAAAAACGTAATATAATTTCCTTTTGCTAAATTAATTGCTTTGTTTCTTGTTCTGCTTCTTTCTAAGTTTCTTTCATTTTTAAGGTATTGTATCCGAGTGTCAGAAAATTTACTTACTACTTTTTCAGTGTCATCTTGCGAAGCATCATCAATTACAATGATCTCAAAGTCAGTGAAACTTTGTTGCAAAACACTATTTATTGCAACCTCAATTAAATCTGCTCTGTTGTAGGTTGGAATTATAACTGTAAAAAATGGCATATTTAAATTATTTTTTTTTGCAATATTATTTAAATAAACTCAAATCTGTTGCCATCAAATAAGCCCAAATCACTAAGTTTAATACTTGGAATAACCAACAATGCCATAAATGATAAACTCATAAATGGAGCATTAAGTGTAGAACCCAAATTATTTTTACTAAAATCATCAATTTTTGTATAATCTGCTGCTACCTTCCAAGCATCCTCATTACTCATTAATCCAGCCACAGGCAATGGCAAAATTAATTCTTCATTTTTGTTTACAGCACTTAACCCACCTTTGTGTTTTATTACTAAATTCACAGCATTACAAATCTCGCCATCGTCAACACCAACAGCTATTATATTATGGCTATCGTGTGCAACAGATGATGCAATGGCGCCTTTTTTTAATCCAAAGTTTTTGATAAAACATGTTGCAACAGGAGCTGTTGAATATCTATTTACAACCACCAATTTTAAAACATCATTTTCTAGTGTGCAAAGTTCTGCGGGAATATTTAGCATATTGGTTATTAACTGGCCATCTATACATACTATAACTTGTTCGTTTTCTTTGGGCAAGTAATGAAAGTCGTTTTTATTTTTTATTTCTATGTTAAAGTTATTAATTACCTCAGATGGCACACGTTCAATTAGTGATTTTCCATTGTCTGCCACTTTTTTACCTTTGATATATGTTTGCAAAACTTTAAAATCTTTTAGGTTTTCTACAACAATAAAATCTGCCGATTTTCCTTCTTTTAATAATCCTATTGGAATTTTGTAATGCTCAACTGGATTAATGCAAGCACATTTTAATACATCAAACACGTCGTAACCTAGTTTAACGGCTCTTGCCACTAATTTGTTTATGTGGCCAAGTAATAAACTATCGGGATGTTTATCATCGCTACAAAACATAATCATATCGCTGTAATCTTTAATAAGAGGTATCAGTGCATCAAAATTTTTTGCAGCACTTCCCTCCCTAATTAAAATTTTCATTCTTCTTTTAAGTTTGTCTAATCCTTCCTCATAAGTATAAGCTTCATGGTCAGTATAAATTCCTGAATCAATATATTTTTGAATCGTTTCACCCCTTAAACCGGGTGCATGTCCATCTACTGGTTTGTTTAGCTTTTTAGCAATTTCAATCTTTTTTAATACCTCAACATCCCCATTTAAAACACCCGGAAAATTCATCATTTCTGCCAAATAATAAATGTCAGAATTGCTCAATAATATTTCTACATCAGCAGAACTTAATGCAGCTCCTGCTGTTTCAAACACCGTGGCAGGAACACAACTTGGCGCACCAAAAATAAAATGAAAGGGTACTTTTTTTCCATTTTCAATCATGTATAAAACACCTTCCATTCCCAAAACATTGGCAATTTCGTGAGGGTCGCTAACGGTTGCCACAGTTCCGTGAACAACTGCCATCCGTGCAAATTCTGAGGGAATAATTAATGAACTTTCTACGTGCACATGTGAATCTATAAATCCCGGTAGAAAATAACCTTCACAATTTTCAGAAATCTTTTCTATTTTTTTTATTTTATCGTTCTCAATTTCAATGAGAGCTGCGTAAATAGTACGATTTAAAATGTCAACAAAATTGTGTTTTAAAATCAAAATTGAAATAGTTTAATCTGCAAAGTAATCAAAATAAAATAGATTTAAATTGCAATTAGTTGGGCTATATTTTCTTTCAAATCTAATTGATGTTGATTCACAAATAAAAAGTTATTTTTTTTAGAATTCCAGGTGGCCAAATACTCCTGTTCCCATTGCCCAGGTGTGGGAATTAAAATTGCTTTTTTGTGGAGTAGTGTTAAATCCATTAAGCTAGTATATCCAGCCCTACAAACAACAATACTGCACTCGTTTATTTCTTGCACTAATTTGTTTTTATCTAAAAAATCTACCTGCCTTATGTTCTTTTGCAAATTAAATTCTAACTTAAATTTCTCATCTGTTCCTCTTAAAATTACCCATTCAAATTGTTTAAGTTTACTTACTTGTTCCAACAAAATAGTTTCTAACAAAGTTCTTTGTGGTTCGGGGCCAGACAATAGAATTAATATTTTGTTAGAATTATTTTTGTGTTCAGTTTTTTTGAATCTACTTATCGGACCAAGATATTTTATTGGAATTTTAAATTTTTTTGAGTGAGATAAATTGCCAGCTAAAGATTCAGAAACATCTTTAAAATCTGGAATCCAACATTCGTCAAAATTTTTAAAATATGAGTGGTAAAAATAATTTATAAATGATTTTAAAAATGGTGCATATAAATTTAGTTGATGACAAACGATAATATTTTGCAAGCCATTTTTATAAACTCCATATCTATTGTCTGAAATTATTGTTTGAATGTTTTCTTTTGCAACAATTTCTTTAATGGTTTTATGTTCAAGATTTATAGCACTAAGAATTTGAGGAATTTGTGACAGCATTTTAAGAGTAAATGAAATTCCTTTCGCATACTTTATATGGTATGATGGCAACTCGTAATAGCTTAAGTTGGGGAAAGAGTTTTTAAGCAATTTTCCAGACATGCCACTACCTGCCAATATAATTTTTTTGTTTTGAGCATGGTAATTATCAACAATAGGAATACATCTTGTAGCGTGGCCTAAACCCCAATCTAATGCTGCAATTAATATGATGTTGTTATTGATTGTTGGAAACAAACTATTCTTTAAAGTCAACAAAAATTATACTTTGACCACTTCCAATAATTATTGCTTTTTTGTCATCAAAAAAAGCACATTCGTATAAACCATAATTATTTTTTAGTGGAAGTATAAATTCTTGTTCTTTGTTGTTTTCTTTTAAAATAAAACTTGAATTTGAAGTAGAAAATAATTCTTTTTCATTATTTTTAGAATAACTCCAAATTAGGCCAGAATTAAATTCGTGTTTATACAATAAACTTTTTACTGTTCCTTTTCCTTCGTGCCTTCCTCCAACAACAAGCCAATTATTGTTTTTATCGTAATCTAAATCATGGTACAAGCCTTTTCCCAAAGAAATTTTCTTTTGAAACTTTTTTGCACCAGTTTTTAATGAATAGATAAACGACCTGTTGGGTTGATACACCAAGGCATTTATTTCATTTGAACCTGGGTCTACAGAGATGCTCCAAACCATTTGAATAGGATTTGAATACACTTGCTTCCAAGTTTTTCCTCTGTCTGTTGTTGCAAGAATAAAACCAAATGGAATAACTTTTAATGAATGTGCAATTTCAGATTTACCACCGCAGATGTAAGCAGTTTTTTCGTCAACAATACACATGCTGTAAAAACAAGATTTTTCGTAGCCCTTTACTTGTAGTGTTTGCCATATTTTATTTTTTAAATTGTATTGCAAAACATAGCCTTTGTCTGAACATGCAATTACATTTTCATTGTCCCATTTATCTATCTTATAAATGTCATTTCCTAGTTGAGGATTTTGAAGTGTTTCTATGTTTCCTGTTCTATTTATTGTTTTTATAATTCCAAATTTTCCAGCTAAAATAAAATTATCATTGTTTAATGAAACCATGTCATAAAACGAAGAGTCGTTAGGTATTTTTCTGTCGTTAATAATTGAAATTTCAGGGGTTCCTGCGGATACAATTCTTGCCGATAATAAAACTATACAACATAAAATCTGGATACCCCTTAAAGTAAATTTCATTAAGTATTTTAGTTTTGTTTCTTCGTTTTTAATTCTTTTTTGATATGCTAGCTGCTCAATTTTAAACTTGAACTATTAATTCAAACAATTGGTTACAAATTTATTATAGAAAGCCAATATTGCAAGATTATTTATTGAATTTGTAACCAACTCCTCGTATAGAGTGAAAATGTTTGGGCTCTTTTGGGTTTTCTTCAAAGTATTTGCGGAGGTTTAGGATAAAATTATCAATGGTTCTTGCTGTAGGGTAAATTTCGTAGCCCCAAATTTCTTCTAAAATTGTATCTCTAGAAACTACTTCGTTCTCTTTATCCACCAATAATTTTAGCAATTGAACTTCTTTTTTAGAGAGCACAACTACCTCAGCGTTTGCTCCATTAACTTCATAAGTTAAAAAATTAATTGTTTTGTTTCCTATTGCAATTATATCTGGTACACTATTTTTTACTGTTCCAGAAGATGATCTCCTCAGTAAAGATTGAACCCTCAGTAAAAACTCTTCTAAATTAAATGGCTTGGTTATGTAATCGTCTGCTCCTGATTTTAATCCTTCTACTTTTTCCTGATTACTTCCCTTTGCCGTGAGCATAATTATAGGCACGTGAGCATTTTCTAACCTAATATTTTTGCAAAGGGTTAATCCGTCTATGTGCGGAAGCATTAAGTCTAAAATTATTAAATCAAATTTTGCACTTTTAAAATACTTGTAACCCTGTTTTCCATCTACTGCCTGAATTACTTCATATCCTTCCATTTCAAGATTTAATGTAATGGCTTCTAAAAAATGACTTTCGTCTTCTACTAATAATATTCTTGATGGGTTCAAAGTTTTTATTTTGTTCTATTAAAATTTTTTTTTCCTAAATCCAACTCTAACTTTTATTTTCTTTTTTATTGAAGCAGAAATAGTTACTAATATCTACTTTCTAAAGTTTTTTTTACCAAATTTCACAATTAATTTGATTTATTGTTTGTAGTCTATGTTTAAATTTTTCAAATGAGTCTAATTATTCAAATATTTCTGTTAATTTATTGATATACAATGTTTTTTGTAATTAATATTTATCAACAATTCCCCCAATTCGGTTAAAAACTATTGATAACTTCTATTACTCACTGTTTTTTTTATTACAAAATTTGCATGTTAAACTAAAACTGAAACTATGCTTCACAGGGTAGCTGTATTAAATTCCAAAGTGTATGGAAAAGCCGAGATAAAAATGGACGATTGCGATTCTTTGCAATTGGTTGGCCCAAATAACATTGGTAAAAGTACATTAATTTATGCTTTAAATTTTCTCTTTATAATCGATGGAAATAAAATGTCGTTTAGCGGGCAAAGAAAAGGCGACAAAGAAACCATTCACCACTATTTTCCAACGCCAAATCAAAGTTACATCATCTTCGAAATTTTTAAATCTGCCTACTATTGTATTTTAGTAAAACGTGATTCTGATGGTGAGCTAGAATATTTTAAATTGGAAACTCCCTACCGCGATGATTTATTTTTTGCCAAAGAAGGAAGTTTGCAACGTATTTTAAAATTCGACGAAGTAAAAGAACGCCTTCAAGCACTTGGTATCATATTTAGCCAATATCGCAACAAAGCCGAAGTATTAAGCACAGTATACCACAGAGGAACAGACAACAATGCTGTTGTTTGGTTAGAAGAAAACGTAAAAACAGATGGACTGAGCAATAACTTCTCAAAAATTTATCGCTACCTCATCAATTCAAAATTAATTACCAATAAATCGCTAAAGCAATCTTTGATTATTGCCGATAACAGAGAAAATGAAAGCGTAAATTTCTCGCAAAAAAACAAAAGAGATATTTCTGATTTGCTCAGAATAAACGACGAAATAAAAGCTATTAAGGAGGTAAAAGAAGATTTTTATTCGTTTAGAGAATTGGTGAATTTATACAATGCTAAATCAAAAAATTTAGCAGAATTGGTTTTTGCTTTCCGTCAGAACTACATGAACTCGTTGCCAATATTAGAAAAACATTTTCTAGAGAAAAATCACAGCATCGATAAAATTCAAATAGAATTAAACGAGGTTTTAAAACCACACCGCGATGAAATAAACCAGAAAATTGGTAAAAAAGAAACGGAAATTAATTACCAATCTAGCGCTATTCAAGCAAGAAGGAGAGAATTAGATGAAATAAAAAAGTTCGAAAACATCGAATACCAAAATCAAGTACTAACGAACCTAGACTTACGAAGGAAAGAAGTAGAGGCTAGAATTACAACCATCGAACATCAAAAACTTTCGAGTGCAATTATCCAAACTCAAATAAAAAATATTTCTTCTACAGTTGAAAAATTAGAAAGACAAGTAAAGAATTACGACAATTTACTAATTCATAAAATTGCTACAAAAACCGCTGATAAAAAATTGTTGAACTCTATTTTTTCTGAGCAAATGAGCAGTTTGCCAAGTGAACAAATAAAGAAAAAAATAAAATCTGTTTCTAAGGTTCTAAACATTTTCGACGGTGAAATTGATATTTCTAAAAATCTTGAATTAAAAGACTTTAAAACCATTGACGAAATTCGTGAGGATTTAGTGTTTTTAGAAAACGAAAAAAAGAGATTAGAGATATTGTTCAATACTGTTATCGACATCGAAAAATCTCAAAAAGAACTTTCTAACTACAAATTAGAAATAAAATTAGTTGAAGAGAAGATTCGCAAGATTCAGGAAATTCCAAACATAGAAAAACACATTGTTGACCTTGAGAAAGTACATTTAATGCTTCATTCCGAAAAAGATGAACTGTTAAAATCATTAAAGGCACTTACAAGAAATATTGCAAAGTTAGAGAATCAGCTCAACGAAACTCAAGAAGAACTCCGCAAACTCGAAAACCGTTTGGGTGCACTAAAAATGCAAAAAGACGAAGTAGATGCTATTGAGGTGGAGCCTTTGATGTATAAAACGGAAGACGATTTAGAATTGATTTACAATAAAATTAAATTGCAACAAGCGGATAGGGGAGACATTAAATCTAGCAAAGACAGAACCTTCGATTCATTAAGAAACAAATTAAACAACCACAATGCAGACGAAAACGAATTTATAAAATTTGTAGAAGAAGAATTAGCTTGCGTTACTGATAAAGAAAAAAGTATTGAAGGTTTGTTGCAAAGTATATCTACGCAGTTTGCAAATCCTGCATTTACACTCATTAAACGCTACGAAGAATTTAAGGAATTTGTGTACCATAAATTTAATCCAAAACTTTCTAAAACAAGAATTTCTGACATCGAATCTTTGAAAGTAGATTTGTTAGACAACAAAAAAGTAATGTCTGAACTACGCCGCATTAGCGCCATTCAGGAAATTAGCGGACAAATGTTGTTAGAGTTCGATCAGGCAGAAAACCTAAAAGTGCTTAACACTTATTTAGATACAGGTCGTAAGGTTTCGTTTGAAGAATTGTTTGATTTAGATTTGAGAATTACCATCAAAGGAACTGAAAAAATTGTGGATTTAGCGGACCAAGTAGAAAGTGATGGAACAGACAGAATGATTCGTTTGGTAATTATTATGTCGGTAATAAACCGTTTGGCCATCAACCACTACGACAATCGCATTGCTTTGTTTATTGATGAGGTAGCAACCATTGACAAACAGAACCGTCCGGAATTGGTGAAATTCTGCAAAGAACACCACTTTATTCCAATTTTTGCTGCACCAGATCCGGTGCCAGGTTTCAACAAATATTATTTTATTTATCCAGGAAAAGGAAAAATAAACTTGAACGAAAAAGTAAATGTTGTATTTAGTTCACCCAACACCAAGGTGGCAGAACCCTTAAAAAACTAACGTATGAACACTTACGCAGAACCTAAATCGGTACTTGCTTTTTTACATAATTACAACGAAATTTTGTTGGACCTTTTTCGTGTTCAAAAAGAATCGGGTTACATCAACAGCGATGTGTTAAATTTGGTGGTAAAAAAGCACGGACACGATATAATTCCTCAACTTGTTGAATACCGCATTTTAAGACAGCTCAACAGCGATTTTGAAATTCATTCTGTGTACTACCAATTGATGGAATATTTGTTGAACGAGTTTAAGCCATTGTTGCCCGAAACCATTCAAAAATACCATTATTCCATTGCTTCGCTTTTTAGAAAAATTAGAGAAAGCAGTAAGTTCGAAGAAAAAATTCTTTCTAACCGTATTACCGATTTGTCTTTGCAGATAAAGGAGTTTATGGAATTGGTAGAAAAAAATACGTTTAAACTATTATCCGAGACCCGTGAACTAAAATCGAATGTTGCAAAAATAGATTACCGAGAAAAAGTTCACAAAGCTTCTTTTTGGATAGAATATTACATCATTCCATTGAATCAAATTTTGGATGTGAATCAATACGATTCTGTTGCAAGCAAATTGTATGAAGTATCGGAATATGTAAATCAAAAAAGATTGTTGTACCAAGAGAATGAAATACGTTCGCAATTCGAGAAATTGTATTCGCAATTGATACAAGTAAACGATAATTTATTGAGGCAATCAAAAATTCTCACCAACGAGTTATTACCATTGATAGAGAGAATAAAAACAGAATCAACCATTCTTACAGGTTGGATTGAATTCCTTAAAAATCCATACAAAGAAGAAACGCCAGATTTATTAAAATCGGAAAGAGGATTGGCATACAGCAACAACATTTATCTAAACACCAAAGAGTTTTTTGAACAATACCTCAACAGCACACCCACCTTTATTGACGAGGCAGAAATAGCAACTGAAAAATGGATTTTTGACAAAGAGTTGTACAAAGAAAAATTAACCAAAGATTTACCAGTGGAAGATTTTTTTAGCTGGTGTGCAAAAGAGCTAAAACAAGAATACAAGCAATTAGAAGAAAGCAAATTCTTTTCGCTCACCGGATTATTGTTTGAAGAAGATTTGTTTTTAGAGTTGCCACAAAAAGGCGAACACAGCAAAATAAAAACCAACGATTTTACATTACAAGTACCAAAAATTAAAATAAATACACATGGACTATCCGAAATACCATACATTAATAGTTGAGGCATTAATGGGAGGGAAATTTATCCTTGCCAACGATAAAATTTTTGACAGCCTAAAAGAGAACGAGAGTTTTTATGCATCTTTTTTTAAGGAATCGTTCAAGTATGAACTAAAATTTAACCAAGAGTATGCTTACATCGTTAGTACCGAAACAACAGAAAATCTGAGCAGAGACATCAGTATTTTTATGGCTATTTTGTGTTATGAATTAGACAAAGACGGCAAAAATTTTATGGACGAGCTCAACTATGCCGAGTTTGAAATGGACAAAGTAGATGAGTATTTTGAGGTAAGTGCCTACAAAGAATTAATAAAAGCCAACAACCAAATAAAAGATTCTGAAGCCCGCCGAAGACTCATAAGAAACGGTTTAATTAGAAGAAACATTGCCAACAAAACTGCCGAAGATAAATTTGTGTTTACCCCAGCTTATAAAGTTTTTATTCATTTTGCATTAGAGTTGGCTAAGAAAAGAACCGCGGAAGCGGAGGCTTGATTGATCCGCCGCGGAGGATTGGTAATTTGTAATTGATATGTCGCGGCGTTGTTTTTTTAAGGATTTCGGTTTATACATGTCAAAAATTTAATTAAATTAGTTTTTAGATTTTATTAAATGGAATTAGCAATCATAGAAAATAAAATTGTTGAAATTAGAGGTGTAAAAGTGATGCTGGACTTTGATTTGGCAGAACTTTATGAGGTGGAGACTAAAAGATTAAAGGAATCTGTTAAAAGAAATATGAAAAGATTTCCTAAAGATTTTATGTTTGAACTTACTAAAACAGAATTCGAAAATTTGAGGACGCAATTTGCGACCTCAAAAAGGTGAGGAATTAGATATGCACCCTTTGCATTTGAAGAACAAGGAGTGGCAATGCTAGCAAGTATATTAAATTCTGATAAAGCAATAGAAGTGAATATCGCTATAATGAGGGCTTTTGTTTTTATAAGGCAATATGCATTTAGCCATAAAGAACTTTCAGAAAAACTAAATGATCTTGAGAAAAAGTACAACAAACAATTTGCAGATGTTTACGAAGCCTTAAATTATTTGATAGGAAAAGAAAAACAAATTGAAAAACAAAAAGAGAGAAAAAAGATTGGATATAAGAGGTATGATGAGTGAGTTTGTTATTCTGAAAAAAAAATTCTCGTTGAAAATGGGGAATAATCATAGACTATTAGAGGTTAATAGTTTTAATATAGACCAATCTCGAAAAATTGTATTTTAGTAAATTAATTTTTAATAAATAATAGTTTGAAAAACAAAATAGCAAAAATAATCTATTTGTTAATTTTTTTATCTTCTAAAGGGAGTTTTTCTTTTGTTGTGATGAATGAATATAAAGGAGATGTGAAAATTGATACAATAATTAATTTTCCATTTTCAAAATCTACTTACGGTTTATTGCAATTTGCAAAAGAAAATTTTGATTACTCAATAACTGAATTTTCAAATGATTTAAGTTCGGTAGACTTAAAATTTAAATTTGTAGGAACGGAAACATGGAATTCATCTAAAACTAAATTGTCAAAGTATTGCGAACCTATTTGTAGTTTGTGTTTCAATCCTTATGGGAAAAGTAGTTATGTAGAAATCTCTTTTAGGTTTTTTGAGTTGACTAAGACTGCAACAAAAATAATTTTAAATTTCAGATTCATGACCTATGGAGAAAATAGCGGTTATGGAGGTTCTGGACCATTTCCAATGAATTCAAAAAGAATTTGGGAAAACAATTTTATTCAAAACTATATAAGCTTTATGGCAAATTTTATTGTTCCCAATTCTTCTGAATTAAAGATTCTATCTTCTGGAACTTGTTTTGCAGTAAACGAAAATGGTTTCCTGATTACTAACTATCATGTTGTGGAAAACGCAAAAAAAATATCAGTGAGAGGAATTAATAATGAATTTAATAATACAATAATTGCTAATGTAATCGCTATTGACAAAAACAACGATTTAGCATTGCTAAAACTTACGGACACTATTTATCAAGGTTTTTTTTCCTCAATTCCTTATATTCTGAGTCAAAATAAATGCGATGTTGGCGAAAGTGTATATTCTTTAGGTTTTCCTTTAAGATCAACTATGGGTGATTAGGTAAAATTAAACAATGGAATAATTAGTTCAAATTCCGGATTTAATGGCGATGTCACTTGTTATCAAACTTCTGTTCCAGTTCAACCAGGAAACAGCGGGGGGCCATTATTTAATATTAGTGGAGAGATAATAGGAATTATTAATGCAAAGCATAAAGGTGCTGAGAACGTATCATATGCAGTAAAAAAGGATTACATGAGAATTTTTTTAGATAACTCAAATGTAAATTTTAAAAGGGTTGCGAGTACTAATTTAAAAAAGATGGATTTGGTTAATCAGTTTAAAGAGGTAAAGAAATTTGTTTTTATAGTTGAAGTTGAAAACTAGAATACTCCTACTGTCCTTAGTCTGAAGCCAAGATTATTGAGGTTGGGACTAAGGACTTCTAAATAAAATTCACCCCTACTGTCCTTAGTCTGAAGATAGGGCAAGGCTAAGGGACTAAGGACTTTCTCCTACTCTACATTATTTCGTATGATGAGTAAGTTTGTGGTTAAGTTAGATTGTATAAGCCCTCGTTGTAAACGAGGGCTATTTGGGGAATAAAAAAAAAGCACAGCTGTGTCAAATGAAAACTATCTAACTATTACTTTTTTAAGTTAAACTAGTAAATGATTATAAATTATTAGTCTTCTACCAATGAAACGCCACCTCCTGCAGTAATAGTAAGTGTCCATTTATGTTTTCCTTTTCCGGTAACTGAGCCTGAAC
>JBAXQC010000063.1:0-16701 GCA_037131955.1 Bacteroidota bacterium | reverse complement strand
ACATGGTATATAAAAGCTACTGATTCTCTAGGCAAGAAAATTAGAAAAACCGGAATAGTAAGTCTAATTAGGTAGTTTATTTCATCAGAGTAATAAAATCAAACGATCTAAAATTATTGAGTAAATTTCAAAAAATTGCAAAAAAAATCTCGGGAAATCCGAGATTTTTTTTTAATAATTATTGCTATTATTAGTTGTTTAGCATTATTGGCATTACAAGCATCAAAATATCTTCTGATGCATCTTCTTTGCCTTCAGGCAATAATATTCCGGCCCTATTTGGAGCACTCATTTCAATGGTAATATTTTCTGAATCTAAGTTTGCTATCATTTCTATTAGAAATTTTGCGTTAAAGCCTATCTCCATGTCTTCACCTGTATATTGGCATGTTAAGCGCTCAATTGCAGCATTATTAAAATCATAATCTTCAGCAGAAATAGAAAGTTCTGAACCAGAAATTTTAAGTCGTATTTGGTAGGTACTTTTATTTGAAAACAAAGAAACACGCTTTACTGTGCTTAACAACAACTGCCTATCAACTACTAATTTATTTGGATTGTTGGTAGGAATTACGGCCTCGTAGTTTGGGTATTTTCCATCTACTAATCTACTCACTACTCTTGTTTCGCCAAATAAGAAAAATACATTTGAACTATTGTACTTCATAGATACATCAGTATCTAGCGACAATAAAGTATTTTTTAAAAAGTTCATTGGTTTTTTAGGAACAATAAATGATGCTTCGTTTTCAGATTTTAAATCAGCTCTTCTATACCTCACAAGTTTGTGTGCATCGGTAGCAACAAACGTAACGTTTTCTGGACTAAACTGAAAAAATATACCATTCATTTGAGGTCTCATATCGTCATTTCCAGTTGCAAAAATTGTTTTTGAAATTGCATTTCCTAGCACTTGAGAATGAACAGTAATACTTTGACCATCTGTAACTTCTTGCATTTTAGGAAACTCTGCTCCATCAAACCCTGTTAATTTGTACTTTCCTTCACCTGCAGAAATATCAATACCATAATTTTCTGTGTCAGCGGCAAATGAAAGCGGCAATTCTGGAAATGACTTAACAATGTCTATCAGCATTTTTGCAGGAATAGCTATTGTTCCATCGCTATCTGCTTTTACAGCAACGTTTATAGACATGGTGGTTTCTAAATCTGAGGCAGAAACAGTTAGTATTCCATCTTTTAAATCAAACAAAAAATTATCTAAAATTGGAAGTACATTGGACGAGTTTAACACTGCTCCTAATTGTTGTAAATTTCTTACAAGTGTTGTGCTGGAAACTATAAATTTCATTGTGTAGGGTTTTTAATTCTTCAACTGCAAATATATAACCTTGATTTATGTTTATTATTAACTCTTTATTTATTTGTTAACAATAGATTTTTTATTTTTTATAAAGGTCTCCATTGGTAAAGTAACTTTATCAAAAACAAAATACTGACAGATGTAAAAATCCTTGTAATTATCATCAAAACAAGCATACAGTTTATCTACATCATATTGAATGTTGTTGCCTGCAAAATCTTGCTTTGTGCCACCTGCGGGAACAGCAAACAGAGAAACCTTTCTAGTATTAGCAGCGGAGTAAACAAAAATATTTGCAAGTGGCTTCTTTAAGGCTGAATCTTTTTTACTTTCTCTTATGGTTGTAGCTTCAAATTCGTAATGAATATTAAGCAGGTTTTGAAGATATGAGTTCACCTGAACGGTATCGAATGAAGCAGTGTTTTGAGTTTTGGGAAAATTGCTAAGTGAAACATCTCGTTTCTCTTTGTTGTTTAATTGCGGCTTAAGTTCTATTTGAAATGAGTTTAATGGATTTACAATATCTTGCATCACTACTTTTTGAAGCTCTTTGAACTTTACAGAAAATATTTTTGAATCTTTCCATTGTTCTTCATCCGTAAAGAATCGTGTTGATAAATATCCTTCAAATCCAGGAATCTCTACAATGTATGGCTTAGACGATCCTTCAATCATCATATAGGTTCCATCGTACTCCATAGTAGGACCGCCTACATAAATCGTTTTTATTAGATCTGATTTATTGTAAACCTCTACTTTTGTTGCTGAGCTTGCAAGTGCTTTTATAATATTGTTAAAACTTGCTCTTCCCACGGGAGCTTTTACCTTTAGGGAGGCCAATGTGGACAAAACATTTTCTATAGCGTCTTTTCTAACTCTATATTTATTGTTTACCTTCCACTCATTATCTGCTTGTTTTTCAAGTACTAAACTTCCAGTTCCAGATTTATTGGCTAAAAATATTTTTGTTACAATAGACGTGTCTTTGATTGCAAAATCTGTGAGTTCTTTTTTTGAAAACTTTTGAGTTTTTAATACATAAACAACAGCAGCAATAACTATTAAGGCTAAAAGAAGTATTAATGGAGACTTGTTTTTCATTACTCTTTACAGCAAGTCATGGATAATTTTTTCTACTGACATTCCTTCTGCTTCTGCTTTATAATTTCTAATAATTCTGTGACGCAAAACTCCTGTTGCAACAGCTCTAACATCCTCTATATCAGGAGAAAATTTGCCCATTACCAAAGCATGCGACTTTGCACCAATTAATAAGTATTGCGAAGCTCTTGGACCAGCACCCCAACTAACATAATCGTTTACAAATTTGGGTGCATGAGGTTGACCGGGTCTTGTTTTTACAGCCAGTTTTACCGCATATTCTAACACATTATCGGCAACTGGAATCTTTCTTACTAAATTTTGAAAGTAAATAATCTCATCAGCATTTAGAACTTTTTCTAAGTTTACCTTTTTATCCGAGGTGGTTGCTTTTACAATGTTTAATTCTTGTTCGTATGTTGGATAGTCTAATAAAACGTTAAACATAAACCTGTCTAATTGTGCTTCTGGCAATGGATAAGTACCTTCTTGTTCAATGGGGTTTTGAGTTGCTAAAACAAAAAATGGATTTCCTAGGGGATAGCGTTTACCTCCGTATGTAACAATTTTTTCTTGCATTGCTTCCAACAATGCTGCTTGAGTTTTGGGAGGAGTTCTATTTATTTCATCTGCCAAAACAATGTTTGCAAATAAAGGTCCTTTTATAAATTTAAATTCTCGTTTGTCGTCTAATATTTCGGAACCAATTATATCGCTTGGCATCAAATCTGGAGTAAATTGAATTCTGCTAAAATCTAAGCCTAAGACATCGGCTATAGTATTTACCAATAAAGTTTTTGCCAAGCCCGGAACACCTACTAAAAGGCAGTGTCCACGTCCAAAAATTGAAATAAGAACATCTTTTACAATTAAATCTTGACCAACGATTACTTTTCCAACTTCGGTTGTAAGTTTTTTATATTTTTCTCCAAAAGCTTCTACTGCTTGAGCATCATTTTGATAGTTTTCCATTATTTATTGTTGTTTTTCTTTATCAAACCAGGTGTTTCTAAATTGGCAACCCATATATTCTTCGGTTACTTTGATGTAGGATTGTTTTCTTTTTTTGTTGATCCAAGTATTAACTGTTTTTGCTTGTTTTTGTTGGAGAGCAATATTCTGTAACCTTTGATAATCGTCTTTTAAATTTGCTCTGTGTGGCTCCGATTTAGATTTAATTGTAAGAAGCTTAAAGGCAGGTTTATTGTCGCTGCCAGCTTGCTTGGTTACGTCCGAAACTTCTCCAAGTTTAAGTTTATCCAAAATAAAAAACAATCCGGGTTCAATTTCAGCAACATCAAATTTTGTTGTTCCTGTTGCTGGATTTATTAATAAACCTCCATTAAGCTTAGTTTCGGTGTCGTCAGAAAATTTTAAGGCAGCTTCCTCAAAAGTAATTTTACCTGATGCAATTTGATTTTTTATACTGTCTAATTCTAATTGAGCTTTTTTTAAATCGGCTGAGGAAAATTTGGGACTTATTAAAATATGCCTAACATTAATCATTTCGCCTCTACGTTTTATGAGTTGAATAATATGAAATCCAAATTGGCTTTCTACAATTCTAGAAATTTCTTTTCCTTTTAAATTAAATGCTTCGGCAGCAAATTCTGGCACCAAATCGTTTCTGCCAACAAAACCAAGTTCTCCTCCCCTTTTGGCAGATTCTGTATCTTCGGAATACAAAACAGCAAGAGTTGCAAAATCCTCTCCATCAACTATTCTATCTCTAATTTTTCTAATTTTTTCTCTTACAATATTTTTTTCATCTTCATTTACTTCGATTTTCTTAACTACTTGTGCAATTTCCATTTCTGCATTCAAAAGCGGCAAACTGTCAACAGAAAAACTATTAAACATAGTGCGTACTTCTGAGGGAGTAACTTTTACGTCAGCTGTTATTCCTTGTTGAACTTGCCTTGCTAAAAGCATTTCTCTAACGTCTTCTTTAAAATCTTCTTTTAGCTGGGCTATTGATTTGCCATAGTATTCTTCTAATTTTTCTTCAGAACCTACTTGTGCCACATAATACCTCATTCTTTGATCTAGTTCTTGTTGCACTTGTTTTTCGGGAATTTCAATAGAATCTACTTCTGCTTGATGAACTAATAATTTTGTAAAAAGCAGTTCTTCTAATACCGAACATTTTGGGGGTGGTGTTTCTCCGGATGATAGTGCCTGGCTGTATTGATTTTCTATATCTGATGCTAAAATTAAATTTTTACCAACCACAGCAGCCACCTTATCTACAATAATTCCCTTAGGTTTGGGCAAATCTTGAGCACGAGAATTGCTAAAAAACACAACAATCAGAAGAAAAATTTTAGTTTGTTTCAAAAATTTTAATGTCATTTTTTTCTAATGCTTGGTTTAACAAATCTTTTTTTAGCTGTTCAATCAATTTTACTTTTCTTTTATTTATAATAATTGCTTTAATATTTGCAGATTCTAAAGATAAGGGAGATTTACCATCTTTTATTTTAAATCCTTTGATGTTAACAAAATAGATGTTTTCTTTAACTTTTAATTCAATGTTTCGGCTATTCTGCAAAAATAAATCTTCGTTGTAATACTCAAAAGGAATTTCTTTTTTAAGATCGTTAAAAAAAAGCCATTTGTCGTCGTCTAAAAAAAAATTTGTTGCGTTTTTATTGCAATAATTTTGAATTGTATTTTTTACGCTTGAGTTGTCTTTAAAAAATGATTTTCTAAATGCGTTTATACCTACAGAATTGCTTGGGATTTTTGCATACCATACTCTGCAAATATTTTCTTTGAGTTGAAAATCATTTGGATGAGATTCGTAATATTTTTCAATTTCTTTTTCAGCGACAACAGTATCTAATTTTTGAAAAATAAATTCTTTTTCGTAGTTATAAATCAAAAGAGACGATTTATACTCTTCCATTTCATTTTCAAAATTCTTTTGTTCATCTGTTAAGTTATTGTTGGCATTGTAAATTAACACGTTCTTTTCTATCCATTTTTTGATGTATGAGTTTACAAAATTTATGCTGTCTTTTCCTTTTAAAGATTTTGGAAAAACCTCATTCAAATCATTTCTGCTTAGAGTTTTATCATAAACCTTTGCCAGTAAATCTTTTTCATTTATTTTGTTGTTGCATGAGAGCAATACAAAACAAAGAGAACAAAAGACTAGCAATTTTATCATGTTATCAAAATAAAAGGTCTTGCTTTAAAAAAAAGCAAAACCTTTTAATAAATTTTTATTGAATTATTTTATTGAGGAAACTACAGCCTCATTAACTTCTACTTTGTATTTCTTCTTTAGTCCTTCCAACCATTCTTTTTCCAATACATTTTGATAATCGGCAGTTACTATTCCTCTAGCTTCGGAAAGCGATTTGTTATCAGGGGATAAAATTTTCTCTACGTTCACAAAAACAATTTGTTTGTTGATGTTCATATTTTCTGAAATTCCAAGCTTTCCAGCAACTTTATCAACCCCTTCGTTCTCTCCTTTTGTGAATTTTCCGTGTTCAACTTTTAAATTCAATTGAGAATTTTTATTGATTAGACTTAAGATTTCAGCTTCTGTTAGTGGTTTTGCAGGTGCTTCTGGCTCACCTTTCTTTTTCTTTTTTACAGCTGGTGGTGGTGGAGGATTTAGCAAACCTTTAACTGCGTTGGCAACTGAATCGTTTTTGCATGTATAAACAACTGCTTCTGTTCTTTGCTCCCACATGTATTTTGATTTGTTTTGTTCGTAAAAGTTTTTTAAACCGCTTGTATCTTTAACAGCCATAGTCCAAACTTTTTTATCTGTAAGATCAAACAACAAAATTCCATCTCTGTATTCTTGCATCAAAGCTCTGTATTCTGCATTTTTTGAAGGAATTTTTTGCTCTTCATAAGCCAAACATTTTTCAGAGACAAATGCATTATACATATCGTCAATTAACACTTTGGTATCTATTTTTAATCGCTGCGATTGATGAGTTTCTAAGTATTTTGTAAAATCTTTTTGGGTAAATTGTTTGTCTCCCAATTTAAAAAGATTTTTTGTTAGTTTTGATGCTTTGTCTGACTTCCAATTACCAGCAAAAAAGGTAGAATCTATTGTTGCTACAAATTCTGCTTTAGCATTTGCTGTTTCAGCAAAACCATATTCTTTTTTTATTTTAGAAATCATGGAATCTTTGCTTTTTTGGGAGCGTGAATCTTTGGCTATTTTTGCTTTTAATTCTGCTTTCATCTCTTCAAAAGTTCCCATTTCTTTTTTGCTGATTCTTTTAATTATATGCCATCCATATTGAGTTAGGATTGGCTCAGAGTAAGCACCGTCTTTAGCTATAGCAAATGATGCTTTTTCAAACTCGGCAACCATTCTACCTGTTCCAAAAGAAGGGAGCTCTCCTCCTCTTTTTGAGGAGCCTTTGTCGTCTGAAAACTGACTGGCTAAATCTGCAAAATTTTCTCCTGCTTTTAATTTGGTATAAATTTCATTTATTTTATTTCTTGCTGCAGCAGAATCAGTTGGATTCATGGCAGAGTTTGCTTTAACCATTATGTGAGCAACTGTAATTTGCCCCTGTGCAGCTCTTTTGTCGGTAATTTTAATGATATGATAACCAAATTTTGTTCTGATTGGAAGTGTAACATCATTTACTTTCGAATTGTAGCAAGCACTTTCAAAAGGATAAACCATTTGCATTGCCGAAAAATATCCTAGATCTCCGCCATTTTCTTTAGCAGATGGGTCATCGGATAGTTTTTTTGCTGCATCAGTAAAACTATCACCTTTTAAAATTTTGTTTCTAGTATCTATGGCTTTATTGTAAGCAATTAATGTATCTTTAGGTAATGCATCTGCCTTGCAATTGATTAGTATATGTGAAGCTCTAATGTCTGTTTTAAGTCGGTCGTAGGCTTCTTTTAACAACTGTTCATTTACTTCGTTGTCTACCAAATAAGGTTGGGCCAATTGTTTTCTATAGCCTTCCAATTCATTTCTAAAACTTTGTAAAGTGTCTAAACCTAATTCTTCGGCCTCCTTTACTTTTAGCTTAAAATTAATAAACAACTGAAGATAATCTTGAATTGCTTTAGCGTCTTTGGAAGCTTCTTTGTTGTTTTTGTTATAAATGGCTAAAAACTCAGATTTTGTAACTGGTTTTCCTGCAATTGTCATTATTGTTGGATCTGCAATTGCAGCTTCTTTTTGGGATTTAGCAGATGGAGCAACTTTTTTAGGTGCTTGAGAATACACTGCAGTGAAACTAACCAACAGCGCAGTGGTTAAAAAACTTTTTTTATACATAAATATTTCTTTAATAATCGTTGGCAAAAGTAATAAAATTAAGGTGCAATAGTGAATCAATTAAAAACATGTAAAACACTGATTTTCAATGATTAACAATAATTAACAGCCATCTATTTTTATTTTAGGTATCTAAAATCTTGATAATTTTTGATGCTTAACAAGGAGTTATAAATTAGCTTGATAACATTTTCTACGTCTTCTTTGTGCACTGTTTCTACTGTGGTGTGCATGTATTTAAGAGGCAAAGAAATTAATGCAGAAACAACTCCGGCACCATTATAAGCAAATGCATCTGTATCTGTTCCTGTTGCTCTTGAAACTGCTTGTCGCTGAAATGGAAGTTTATTTTGATCGGCAACTTTTTCAATTTGCTTGAGTAGATTGTTGTGTACAGCTGGCCCATAGGTAAGTACAGGACCTTTTCCGCATGCTAAATCTCCATTGGCTATTTTATTAAGCATTGGAGTTTGCGTATCGTGGCAAACATCTGTAATAATTGCAACATTGGGTTTAATTTTTTGAACTATCATTTCGGCTCCCCTAAGTCCAACTTCTTCTTGCACAGAATTGATAACATATAAACCAAATGGCAATTTCTTTTTATTTTCTTTTAGCATTCTGGCCACTTCAGCAATCATAAAACCACCAATTCTATTATCGAGAGCACGGCCCACAAAAAACTTTTCATTGAGCACCATAAACTCGTCTTGGTAGGTAATTACGCAACCCACATGAATTCCTAGTTTTTCTACTTCAGCTTTTGAGCTGCAGCCACAATCTAAAAAGATGTTTCGCAAACTTGGTGCCTCTTCTTTGGCTGCATCTCTTGTGTGTATTGCAGGCCAACCAAAAATTGCAGGAACAATACCTTTGGGAGTATGAATATTTACTCGTTTACTGGGTGCAATTTGATGATCAGACCCACCGTTTCTTTTTAAATAGATATAACCATCAGGAGTAATGTAACTTACAAACCAAGAAATTTCGTCGGCATGAGCCTCTATAACTACTTTGTATTCTGCCTGTGGATTTATTACTCCCACAACCGTACCGTAGGTATCAACAATGTATTCGTCGATGTATGGTTTTAAATAAGCCAACCATAATTTTTGTCCTTCGCTCTCAAAACCAGTAGGTGCAGCATTGTTGATGTATTTTTGAAGAAAATTGAGTGAATTTTGATTTAAAATTGATTTTTGCTTTTCTTTTTTTGCCATTGTAAAATTTCGTTTTAATAAAAAAGTGATTAACAACGGCAAATTAAAATATTATTTTGTTGCAATTGAAAGTTTTTTTTTGGTTGTAATTTTAACAGTTGAACACTGTAATTATAAATTTGGATTCTTTTACTTTAAATTTGCCCCATGCACAAATACACAAAAATTGGAATTTTAGGAGGTGGTCAACTGGGAAAAATGCTTATTCAAGAAGGAATAAGCTACCCCATAGAATTTTATGTTTTAGACCCAGATAAAGATTGCCCATGTTCAGAAATTTGTAAAAACTTTAGCTGCGGAAGTTTTAATGACTTTGAAAGTGTTGTGAATTTTGGAAAAGACTTGGATGTTGTAACTATTGAAATTGAGAACGTAAATACAGCTGCACTTTTTGAATTAAAAAAATTAGGAGTTAAAGTTTTTCCTGAACCTCACGTTATTGAATTAATTAAAGACAAAGGTTTACAAAAGGATTTCTACAAAAAAAATAATTTTATTAGTTCGGAATTTGTTTACCTAGAAAGTCCATCCATTGAAACAAAACCTCCATTTGAATTTCCATTTTTTCTAAAAATGAGAACTGGCGGATACGATGGCAAGGGAGTAAAAAAAATATTCAATCAAAATGATTATAACCATTCATTTAGCGTTGCAAGTATTGCTGAAAAAGACATAAAACCAAAGAAAGAAATAGCAGTGATTGTTGCAAGAAATAGTTTAGGCGAAATTAAAAGTTTTCCTTCTGTAGAAAGTGTTTTTGTTAAAGAAAAACATTTAGTAGATTATCTAAATTGCCCTGCACACATTTCAGAATCTAAAGAATTGGAGGCTCAACAAATTGCCAAAAATGTTATTGAAGCCCTCAAAATGACTGGGATTTTGGCTGTTGAGTTTTTTATTGACGACAACGAAAACATTTGGATTAATGAGATTGCACCCAGGCCGCACAATTCTGGCCACCAGAGCATAGAAGCAAACATAACATCGCAATACGAACAACTAATTAGATGTTTGCTTGGCTTGCCTTTGGGCTATACAGATATTTTGTTTGATTCGGCCATGGTAAATCTTTTGGGGCAAGAAAATTATCAAGGAGAAGTTGTCTACCAAGGCTTAGAAAAAGTTCTCTCCCAAAAAAATATATTTCTTCATTTATACGGAAAAAAAACAACAAAACCTTACCGTAAAATGGGCCATGTTACCATCATAGGAAATTCAAAAGATGAAATTTCTCAAAAGGTAGAATTTGTAAAGGAAAATTTAAAAGTAATTTCAATTAAAAAAGTTGAAAATTAAGCAATTAAAGCTCCATATACTCAAGTTTGCAATAAGTGTTTAAAATATACGTTTAATGATTTGTATTAAGGTAGAATGAAAAAAAACTTACAAATTTTTAAGTATGTTTTAATTGATTATTTTTTGGCTGCCTTTGCATGGGCGTTTTTTTATTTTTACAGAAAGGCCTACATTGAATTTGATTTACTTTTTCCTATTGAGTATTATTTTAACGACAAAAAATTTCTACTGGGTTTGCTATTCGTGCCAATTTTATGGATATTTATTTATGCCCTATCTGGCAATTATTCAAATATATACAGGCGTTCTAGGTTAAAAGAATTTTTTCAAATGCTTACCATTACTTTCTTTGGGGTTTTAGTTTTGTTTTTTGTATTGTTAATTGATGATAAAGTTTATTCATACAAAACTTATTACAAATCTATAGCAGCACTTTATGCAATTCATTTTTTGTTTACCTATCCTATTCGTTTATATATTTCTACCAATATTGTAAAAAAAGTACACAATAGAATTATTGGCTACAATACATTATTGATAGGAAGCAACCAAAATGCATTAAATTTATTCGAAGAAATGCAAGGACAGCGTGTTTCTTCCGGAAATAAATTTGTTGGTTTTGTTCACATCGAAAATAAAAATGGAAAAGGACATTTACTAAAAAATTATTTGCCTCACCTTGGTGAATTAATTGACTTAAAAAAAATTATTGAGGAAAAAGAAATTGAGGAAGTAATAATTGCTGTTGAATCTTGGGAACATGAGTTTTTAAAAAAAATTATTGATGAGTTAGAGGATGGAAGAGTAATTGTAAAAATAATTCCAGATGTGTATGATATTCTATCGGGCAGTGTTAAAATGACTTCGATTTTTGGTGCTCCCTTGATGGAAATTTCCGACCATTACATGCAACCTTGGCAAAAATTTTTAAAAAGGTTATTAGACATTGTTGTTTCTTGTATTTGTTTGGTTGTATTGTCTCCAATTTACTTTATTACTGCAATTTTAGTGAGATTTTCCAGTAAAGGACCAATATTTTATTCTCATGAAAGAATTGGTATTTATGGCAAGCCTTTTTTAATGTATAAATTTAGATCGATGTATGTGGACGCAGAAAAAAACGGTCCTTCATTATCTAGCCAAAACGATCCCAGAATTACACCTTTTGGTAGTTTTATGAGAAAAGTAAGACTTGATGAATTGCCTCAGTTTTACAATGTGCTAATTGGAGAAATGTCTTTGGTGGGGCCAAGACCCGAAAGACAATTTTTTATTGACCAAATTGTAAAAACTGCACCACACTATAAACTATTGCACAAAATTAAGCCGGGAATAACAAGTTGGGGACAAGTAAAATATGGCTATGCCGAAAATGTTTCGGAAATGATTGAGCGACTAAAATATGATTTGCTGTACATTGAAAATATGTCGTTGATGGTAGACTTAAAAATTTTAATCTATACTGTTTTAATTGTAGTTCAAGGAAGAGGAAAGTAGAAATAGTGAAATAACATGTTTCTTTTTTTTGAAAATGTTTTCACTATTCTACATTTAACCTATAAATTTAATGCACTTAATTACATGAAAACTTTTTGGAAAAATTTAATTCTTACATCTAATTCAATCCAAAAGGATAAAGTAAAAAACATTTCTTCCTACAAATTAGCAAGAGGATATAGAAATTTAAGAATAAATTTAAATAGAATTGTAAAAGATTTTATATTAATTGGTGCCGGAATATTATCAGCCTCCTTTGGACTTAAAGGTTTTTTGCTCACAAATAATTTTATAGATGGCGGTGCCACCGGAATATCATTATTAATTTCGGCTACTACAAAAGTACAATTACCAATTTTGCTTATTGTTATCAATTTTCCATTTATCCTTTTAGGAAATAAAATTTTAGGTAAACTATTTGCATTAAAAACAACAGTAGCAATTATTTTTCTTGCTCTTTGCGTAGCCTTCGTAAGTTTTCCAAACGTTACTAATGATAATTTATTGGTAGCTATTTTTGGTGGTTTTTTCCTTGGTGCAGGTATTGGTTTAGCAGTTAGAGGTGGCGCTGTAATAGACGGAACAGAAGTTCTTGCAATATTCCTCAGTAAGAAGTTTGGAACTACCATAGGTGATATAATTATCTTGATAAATGTTTTTATATTTTCGGCAGCGGCCTATTTCCTCTCTATAGAAATTGCTTTGTATTCTATGATTACTTATTTATCTGCTTCTAAAACCTTAGATTTTATTGTAGAAGGAATTGAAGAATACATTGGAGTTACTATTGTATCATCTCACAGTGAAGAATTGAGACAAATGATTACAAACGATTTAGGGAGAGGTGTAACTATTTATTCAGGGAAAAGAGGTTTTGGAAAAAACGGTGAATCCAAAGAAGTAGAAATTATTTATACTGTTCTTACACGTTTAGAGCTGAATAAATTAAATGTTGAAATTCAAAAAATAGATTCAAACGCTTTTGTAGTTATGAACAGTGTAAAAGACACCAAAGGCGGCATGATAAAGAAAAGGCCTTTAAAACATTAATCAATTTTACTAGGATTGCTTAATCTATTTTCTTTGGTAATTTCTGAATCAATTTTTGATTGGTATTCATCCATTTCTAAAATTCCATTATTTAATAATTTATTAAAAAAAGAAGAGAACCTTTTTGATCCATTATAATTTAGGTGTTCAAAATCACCGAATTCTTTGTTATTATTTGAAAATTTCTTAAAATCTAAAAACGGAATCTTTTCATACTTTAGTTCTTTTAACTCTAAAAATGATTTTTCCGTCTTTAACCCCTCATAAAAATTGTGCAAAGGACTCCTAATAAAATAAACTTTAATTTTTTTGTGAATACATAAATTTATAATTTTATCTAGGTACTCTAAATTTTTATCAGAAATTATTAGTTTTTGGTTCTTAAAATTTTGAGTGTTTATTGCATTTATTAATGAATCCGTTTTGTTTCTATTTAGCACCAAATATGAGCCCCAGCCAAGTTTTTCCGGAAGATTTTTTTTTCGAGAAAAAATGAAGCCAACTACTTTTCTCATTCCTGATGCTAAAGTAGGTATACATTTTTTGAAATTCTTAGAAAACAAAAAAAACATTTCGTCCTTGTTCATTAAAAAAAAGTATCTTGAAAGGTTGTATTCAATGTAATCATTTTCCCAAATCCATTTATTTTTATCTGCACTTAATGAATTATTTGAAAATTCT
The DNA here is from genome assembly GCA_037131955.1 of Bacteroidota bacterium. Classification (GTDB taxonomy): domain Bacteria; phylum Bacteroidota; class Bacteroidia; order UBA4408; family UBA4408; genus CAIMMJ01. The sequence continues at coordinate 3,251 of JBAXQC010000063.1, read as the reverse complement.
ATAAAAACATTTTCTATTTGTTTATTTGATTCTACTATTTTCATTATTTTAAAGTAATTGTAGAAATATGGCTCAGCACTTTTTGAAATATTTAAAGTGTTCAAAATTAATGAATCGTTTAACGAACACTCTGAGTGTGAATGTCCAACAATCAAATTTTTTACACTTTCAGGAATTGCATAATATTTTTCATTATTAATATACTTTATAATGAGAACAGATAGCGAAATAGTTGTAATTATTCCAATTGAAATAAAAATCATTAATGTTTTAAAAAAATAGTTCACAGGCTAAAATTGGAAATAAATAAACTGTTGTTCCTTACCCATAAAAAAAACTATTGTAATGATTAACATGTAGTAAAATGACCATCTTGTTGATCTTTTCCAAGTTTGACCAATGGTTTGGATAGCAAATTTATTTTCCCTTCCAATCCATTCTATTATTATAAAAATAAAAATAAAAATAAAAGGTGTTTTTGGGAAAATGCTTGGAGGTAATAAAACTGAATGTGAGAAAATTTCCTTACAAATATTAATTGCTTGAGTTATAGAATTTGATCTAAAAAAAATCCAAGCCAACATAGTTAGCCCAAATGTTAGTAAAATGTTAAAAAACTCAGTTAAAGAAGGAAACATTTTGCCCTTAGCTACAATTTCTAAATTATTTCGATTTAAATTAAACACTATCGAAGGCATTATAAATAAAGCATTAATTGTACCCCATGCTATAAAAGTCCAATTGGCTCCATGCCAAAATCCACTTACTAAAAATATAATAAAAGTGTTCCTAATTTTCATCCAAACATTTCCTTTGCTTCCACCAAGTGGTATGTACAAATAATCTTTAAACCAAGATGATAGTGAAATATGCCATCTTCTCCAAAATTCTGCAATATCTCTAGAAAAATAAGGGAATTTAAAATTTTGCAATAATTCAAATCCTAACATTCTTGCTGTGCCTAAAGCGATGTCTGAATATCCAGAAAAATCACCATAAATTTGAAATGTAAATAGTATTGCTCCAATTATTAATGTGCTTCCTGATGCAGATTCTGAGCCATCAAAAATAATATTTGCATACTCTGCACAGCTATCCGCAATTACTACCTTTTTAAAAAAACCCCAAAGAATTTGCCTTAATCCATCTACCGTTTTTATGTAATCAAACTTTCTTGGTTTTTCAACTTGCGGCAACAAATGTGTTGCTCTTTCTATTGGACCTGCCACCAACAAAGGAAAAAAACTAACAAACAAAGTATAATCAATCCAATTTCTTGTTGGTTTTATCCTTTCATAGTATATGTCAAACACATAAGATAATCCATGGAAAGTGTAAAATGAAATTCCAACTGGTAAAATAATCTTTAGCGTTTGCAAACTTCCATTAAAACCAAAGTTCCTAAGTAATTCTGCAAAAGATTCTGCAAAAAAATTATAGTATTTAAAAATTCCAAGAAATCCCAAGTTAATTGAAACACTTGCTACAAGCCAAATTTTCTTTTGTGTTTGAGATTTTGATTCAACTATTTTTATGCCAGAATAGTAATCCAACAAAGTAGAAAATGCCAATAAAAATAAAAACCTCCAATCCCAACAGCCATAAAAAAAATAGCTTGCAGCAAACAAAAAAATATTCTGAAATTTTAAGTTCTTGTTAAAAACAAACCAATACAATAAAAAAATTGTTGGAAAAAAAATTAAAAATGCAATAGAATTAAATAACACTATTTCTCCTTATTACCTTAAACAAATTTATTAATTAGTATATTTTTCAATTTCTTTTTTACTCTACTAATTTTGGCGAAAGTAAAATAAATTGCACTTAAATCAAATTTTTAATTTTTCTTATTTTCTAGGCTCTACCAATGCTTTTTTCGCCAAATCTATTTCTTATTTTATCTAATGCCTGATACAGTTGCACTCTTTCTTGTGTGTCTTCAAACATATTTATTTGCTGCAAGCCCTGCACTAAATGACTAAATCGTATTCCAATAAGGCGTATAAGCAAACGACGGTTGTATAGTTTTTTAAAGAGCTCTTTAGATACATCAATAATAGTGTGGTCAAAGGCGGTGTAGGCAATTCGTTTTTGCATGGTAAATGTTTCAAAATTTGAGTACCTTATTTTTACTGTTATGCAAGAGGTAAGCTTTTCTTCTTGCCTCATTTTGTAGCAAAGTTCTTCGGTTAGTTTTATTAGTATTCTTTCCATCATCAATACATCGGTGCTGTCTTTTTCAAAAGTTGTTTCGCTACTCAAGGATTTTCTCTCGCTGTACGGTTCTACCGGAGATTGATCTATGCCATTTGCTTTGAGCCAAAGAGATTTTCCATTTTCGCCCAGCACGTTTTGCATCATCTCTAAGGGAATTTCGCTAAGCGTTTTTATGGTTGCAATTCCCATAGATCTTAATGTTTGAAAAGTTTTTGTGCCAATCATCGGTATTTTTTTGATGGAAAGTGGCCACAAAAAAGTTTGCACTTGTGGCTTAGGCACAAACAGCTCTCCATTAGGTTTTCCTTCTGTAGTGGCTATTTTGCTAACAGTTTTATTTACCGATAATCCAAATGATATAGGCAAACCACTTTCTTTTATAATCTTTGTTCTTAGCTCTTGTGTCCATTTTAGGCATCCAAAAAATTTATCCATTCCGCTTACGTCAATGTAATGTTCGTCTATACTTGCTTTTTCAAAAACAGGTGCCGAATGAGAAATAATTTCTGTTACCAAATTTGAATATTTGGTGTATTGCTCATAATCGCCTCTAATAAAAATTGCATTGGGGCAAAGTTCTTTGGCTGTTCTAATTGGCATACCCGAACTTACCCCATACTTTCGGGCTTCGTAGCTACAACTAGAAACCACTCCCCTGTTGGAAGTGCCACCAATAATGATTGCCTGGTTATTTAGGCTACTGTTTAAAAGCCTTTCTACCGATACAAAAAACGAATCTAAATCTAGGTGTACTACTTGCCTATTTTCGTTGTATCCACCGTGGCGAAGCAAATAAAATTCTTCTGTTATCATAAAATTAACATTTATAAAAACAAAATTATAGCTTATAACTATATTTAATTGATTAGTTAATAACTATTTTTTTGTAGCTAGCGGGTAAAATAATTTGTTAATAAAACAATAAAATGAACCTTAGCAGTAATTTATTAATTTTGGAGAATTAATGAAAAAGCAATTACTCTGTTTTAGTTTATTAATAATACTCGTGGCTTTGTTTTTCTCAAAAAGAACAG
>JBAXQC010000062.1:0-16892 GCA_037131955.1 Bacteroidota bacterium | reverse complement strand
TAGAAGATTTTCCATTAGAAAAATGGAATTTAATTTTATCTGTAAATTTAACCTCCGCTTTTATTTTGAGTAAGGCATTTTGGAACTCCATGAAAGAAAATAAGTATGGAAGAATAATCAATATTGCATCTGCACACGGGTTAACAGCTTCGGAATATAAAAGTGCCTATGTTGCAAGCAAGCACGGAATAATTGGTCTAACCAAAGTATTGGCATTAGAAGGTGCTCCTTTTGGAATTACGTGCAATGCAATTTGCCCCGGCTACGTAAAAACTCCATTGGTAGAAAAACAAATTGTTGATCAAGCAAAGGCACACGGAATTTCGGAGAAAGAAGTAGAAACAAAAATAATGCTGGCAAAACAACCTTTAAAACAGTTTATCAATGCAGATTCAATTTCGGATATGTGTTTGTTTTTGGCATCAGAAAACGCAAATCAGGTAACAGGGTCAAGCATATCATTAGACGGAGGTTGGACTGCTCAATAAAGTAAAGTATGAGTCATAAAAAGAAATTATCACTAGCTCTTCAAGGCGGTGGTTCTCACGGTGCATTCACTTGGGGAATTTTAGAAAGATTACTAGAAGAAGATGTTTTTGATATAAGAGGAATTTGCGGAACAAGTGCTGGTGCCATGAATGCAGCAATGGTTGTTTATGGGTTGCATAAAAATGGAAATCAAGGAGCCATTGAAATGCTAAATAAATTTTGGTTAAAAATCGCTGACTCTTCCAAATATACTCCTTTTCAATCTACTTGGCTCGACAACGTTTTAAGCCCTGGCGATTTAAGTTACTCCATAGGATTTCAGTGGTTTAATTTTTTTACAAATACGTTTTCTCCCTATCAGTTTAATTTGATGGACGTGAATCCATTAAAAAAATTAATAGAGGAATTAATAGATTTTGAAGAACTTAATAAATCAGAAGTAAAACTTTTTTCGTGTGCAACAAATGTAAAAAAAGGGAAACCTAAAGTTTTTAAAAGCCCAAATATTACTTCAGATATGCTCATGGCTTCGGCATGTTTGCCAATGTTATACAAGGCCGTAGAAATTGACGGTGAATTTTATTGGGACGGAGGATACATGGGAAATCCTCCTATATATCCCTTAATAGATTATACCGATTCCAATGATATTTTATTGATTAAAGTAAATCCTTTGGAGATTAAAGAAGTGCCAAAAACAGTAAAAGAAATTCAAGACAGAATAAACGATATAAGTTTTAATTCTAGCTTAAGCAGCGAAATGAGGATGATTCATTTTAAAGATAGAATGCTGAACATTGGCTATGATTTGAAAGGTAAACTACGAAAAATATATTTCCATGAAATAAGTGCCGACGACGATTTGCACGAATATTCATTGAGTAGCAAATTTAATATTTCCAAAGAATTTTTGTTGCAATTAAAATACAAAGGAAGAAAAGCAGCAGAAGTTTGGATGAGGGAAAATTTAGATAAACTACACAAAGAAAGTTCCTTAAATATTAGAAAGGTTTTTTTATAGATACCCTTTATTCTTCCGAAATTTTTACAACATTTTCCTGAATAGTTTTCAATTGCTCTTGGCAGTATTTGAGTAATTCTGTTGCTTTTTTAATATGTTCTTCTAAATTTTCTAAGGGAATTTTTTCGTTTTCTAAATCAGCTAACATTTTAGATAATTCACTAAACGCAGTATCAATAGTTTGTTTTTTTGCCATTTTGTTTTGTTGCTAATATTTTTAATTTTTTACATCTATTTCACCGTCTATAAATTTCAATTTTAATTCTCCGCCTTTTAATTTCTGCCTACTGGTAACTACTTTTTTGTGTTGATATACCATAACAAATCCTTTTTTTAGAATTTCGTTGGGATGCGATAACTTTAAAATTGTTTTCCAACTGTTTAATACATTCTGATTTTTTATAAGTAAGCGTTCGGTTGAATTTCTAAAATCTATTTTAATTTTCTGTAATTGAAAAAGTTTGTGTTGAACAAAGTTTTTTGTTCCATTGGCAAGTTTAATTTTTAAGCTATTCAGTTCCATTTCAAAGTAAAAATTATGCTCAATTACAAAGTCGGCAGCTTTTGTGGGCGTTTTTAGAGTTCTATAGGCAAGCATATCTGCAATGCTAATATTTTTTGTGTGTCCTATCCCAGTTATTACTGCAATTGAACATGTTGCGATAGACGCCGCTACATAAAAATCATCAAAAACTTCTAAGTCAAGTGTAGAACCACCACCTCTGCAAACAACCACAGCATCAAATTCACTTTTATGTTCTTCTATTTTCTTAAATGTTTTTTGAAATGAATCAGCTGCAAATTTCCCTTGAACAAACGTTTCAAAAATTGTTATTTCAAATTTGTAACCGTACTTATTATTTTCTATTTCGTGCACAAAATCTTTTAATCCATCTGAATCTTTACCAGAAACTAAAGCTAGTTTTTTTATAATTAAAGGTAACTTTTTTTGATGATTTGCAGAAATTAATGTTCCATCTTGCCACCAAACTTTTTCGGGCAATCGCTTCACTAATGTCTCCATTACTTTTATACGATTTTTTTCGATATTGCCTAAAGTAAAACTTTCATCTATTTGATGAATTTGCAACGATAAGCCATATGCTGCCCTGTATTCCACGCTTACTAAAAGCAATAACTCCATGCCTTTATCAAACCTTTTTTGTGTAGTTTCTTCAAACTTTTTTATTATTGAATTTTTCCAAATTACAGAATCTACTTTTGCAATTGTTATGCTTCCAGATTTTTCTATCAATTTTAAAAAACACCATCCTTTTTGCTCGTAAATTTTTACATCACTGGTTTCTGCAATAATCCAAAAAGTATTTCCGTAAAATTCATCAGCTATTGTTTCTTCTAGTTTTCCTAAAAGCAAGGATAATTTAATGGCTTGGTTTTGCATTATATTTTTTCAATTTTAAAGCTACTCATTTTTTGAATTTCTTTTGTGTAAATTTCTTTTTTATAAAATTTATGCAAAGAAATCTACTTAAATTATTATTTATAAATTTGTTTAGAAAATCTGGAAATTGAAACACAGGAATTTTATTTTAGTAGTGTGGGTTGTCTTTTGTTTTGCATGTCGTAAAAACAACAACAATGAACTTGTACCATATTATGTTGTAAACTTCTCGTTTAGTTTATCTGATCCTCAATACAATAAATTAAATGCCCCAGGAGCATGGCTTTATGTTACAGGTGGTTCTAGAGGTATTATAATTTATAGAAAGTCAAACGATGAATTTATGGCCTATGACAGACATTGTACCTACAAAGTGGAAGATTTATGCAGAGTAAATGTTAATAGTTCACAGGTAGTGGCAGTTGACTCTTGCTGTGGTTCACAGTTTGTGCTAACTGATGGTTCCATAATTAAAGGGCCTGCAAGCAGAACACTCACTACGTATAGAACATTTTTTGATGGAAATAGATTGCAAGTGTACAACTAATTGTATGGCTATTTTATTTTTGTGCTAACTTGCAACAAAAATTTTGCTTAATAAATAGAATAAAATAATATGAATAAAGTTGTAGCAAATGCTGCCGAAGCAATAAAAGGAATATCTTCTGGAATGACCTTAATGGTTGGAGGTTTTGGTTTGTGCGGCATACCAGAAAATTGTATTTCGGAACTTTCAAAACACAGAGAAATTAATGGACTTACTTGCATTTCAAACAATGCTGGAGTAGATGATTTTGGATTAGGAATTTTATTAAAAAGCAATCAAGTAAAAAAAATGATTTCATCCTATGTTGGCGAGAACGAAGAGTTTGAAAGGCAAATGCTTAGTGGCGAATTAGAGGTTGAATTAATTCCACAGGGAACATTGGCAGAACGATGTAGAGCAGGTGGAGCAGGAATTCCTGCATTTTTTACACCAGCAGGTTACGGTACCGAAGTTGCCGAAGGAAAAGAAGTGAGAGAGTTTAATGGAAAAATGTATTTGATGGAATCGTGGTTAAGAGCTGATTTTTCATTGATAAAGGCATGGAAAGGAGATACTCATGGCAATTTAATTTACAAGGCCACAGCTAGAAATTTTAATCCAATGATGGCAACTGCCGGCAAAATAACTATTGTGGAAGTAGAAGAATTAGTTGAGGCAGGAGAGCTTGATCCAAATCAAATTCAAACGCCTGGCATATTTGTGCATAGAATTTTTAAAGGAACCAATTACGAAAAAAGGATTGAGCAACGTACGGTTACAAAACGATAACTTGTTGTTGTTTTCTGTGGTGTTGAAAATAGGAAATTAATAATGAAAAAATTCAACTTAGAAATTTTAACATTAAAAATACACCAACTACATTTTTTCATTTTTACCCTAATCTTTTTTTTGGTAATTTTTTTTCTTCCGATAAAAATGGACCAAACAGACGATTTTGGATTAATGATTCTGTCGGCTGGAATTTATACTGGTGAAAATGAAAATATGTTGATTTTTATTTCTCCTATAATTGGTTGGTGTTTAAGTTATTTGTATGCTAATTTTTCTAATCAACTCAATTGGTATTCTATTTTTATTGTTGCAATATATTTTCTTTCCTGGTTATCTATTCTCAATTTAATTCTAAAATCAAAACAGTTTAAGCAACAGAAAATCATTGGCTTTTATTTTTTATTTTTAACTTTTGGTGTTTACTTTCTCATAAATTTCACTTTTACGGTTGCTTCTTTTTTAATTGGAATTAGTGCAATTCTATACTTTGTTTTTTCTGAACATTCGCTAAAAAATAATGCAATAATTTGTGTTTTTTTTATCCTTTGTTTTTTAATTAGGTCCTTTGTTTTTTATTATTTAATAATTCTCTTATCTGCTATAATGCTATTGTTTGCAATATCAAAAATTGCAAAAGTTTATCTTAAAAGAATTTCAAGTTTGCTAATATGTACATTAATTGTCTTCAGCTACAACAATTCTTTGGTTTTAAGTAATCAAGAATGGAAGAAATTTATGGAATATAATATTGTAAGAGGAAGGATTCAAGATAATCCCAACTTATATTTCAATAATAAAGAAGAAATAAAGCAAAAAATGAATTGGTCCGAAACCGATTATCAAATGCTCTACTATTGGAATACCGATAACGAAAAGCTGTTTAACATTACTCAACTGCAAAAGCTTTTAGGTAGCATTAAGCACAGCACTTTTTGGAGTATGTATTATCTACAATTTGTTTTGGCGTCTTCGTTCTTTTACTGCGCTGTGGCATTTCTATTTTTATTTTTTTTTATAAATAGAAATTTTAATTGGCACTTTTTTTTACTAATTCTATTTATGCTTTCCACAGTGGTAATAATTTCTCAAATCTATATCATGAAGGAAAGAGTTTTTTTACCCCTGCTGTTCTTGCTTTTTGCTTTACTTTTATTTATCTACAAGTTTAAAGAAAGAAATTACTTGTTGGTAACAGCTGCTTCGCTTGCCCTAATTTTAATGAGTTTTAAAATATACAACAGAGTACTTCAAAACAGCCATCAAATTAATACGTTAAGCAACGATATAGAAGTGTTTAATAAACTAAACAACTATGATTTTATTTTATGGGGCGATTTAAAGATGAATTGTTTTACAGGATTTAAGCAACCATTTTTAATTTTAAAAGGTAGAATTTATATATCAAATTGGTTATCACATTCTCCGCACAATACCAAAATATTAAAGAAGAGAAAGGTAGATTCTATCTATGATTATTCTATTAAAAATTCAAATTGTTTGTGGTTAGTAGAAAAGGATAAATTTGATTTTAAATCTGGTTTACTCAAGCAATATTATCTCCAAAATTATGGTTTGAAAGTTGAATGTGAATTGCAAAATTTAAATCAAAGGAAGAAAACCAATTGGGCATTTTTTAGAATTGTAAAAAAAACATCAACGATTTAGTATTATCATTCCTGTTTTAGATTCAAAGTTTTTTAGAACATTTAATATATCAATAGTATATGAATATACTCCTGTTGGAGCGTCTGACTCACTATTATTTATTTTTCCATTCCACCCTTCTTTATCGTTTGTAGAATCAAAAATTAAATTTCCCCACCTGTCAAAAATTCTAAAGGAATATTCCTTTGCTCCAATAATAATTGGTTTAAACACGTCATTCAAATTATCTCCATTTGGCGTAAAACTATTTGGGACCCAAAACCTAAATTCTGGAAATACAATAACATCGTAAAAGGCGGTATCTCTGCAACCGTCTTCATTTATTGCAATATTCACTATTTTATATGTTCCGGTATCTGAGTATTGATAAACAAATTCCGAATCAAATTTTGTTCTGCCATCTCCTAATACAGTAGATGAACTAACTTTGTTAGTAGAAATATCTTTAAATGAAACTTTGGGGTCAAATATCGAAACTTTTGCTGGAACTATTTCAAGTCCTGCAACTGGCGGAGGCAAAAATCTTATGCTGTCTAATGAAACATCTAAAGTATCCTTACAGCCTGTTTTTGTTATAATTTTTAAACTTGTGGAATATACACCTGCATTTTCAAATACATGTAACGGATTTGGAATTTCCGAATAAGTATTGTCGCCAAAATTCCAATAGTAATTTATTGGGGTTTCTGCAAAACAATTGTTGTTGAACTGAACCGTAAATGGATAGCATTTATTGGTATTTAAACTGTAGTTTATTGTAGGACGATTATAAATTCTAACTGTGTCGGAAAGGCTTTTGCTACATCCATTCTCTTGCACTGTAATTGTTATGGGTATAGTGCCTGCAACATTAAATGTTACACCTTGAGGATTTTTTTCATTGGAACTCGTTGGATTGGCATTGGCCCCAAATTGCCAAATAAAATCTGTGGAATCACTGTAAGCACCCGAGGCAAAAAAATTAAAATAGTTTACATCAATACATTGATTAACGTAGCTTGAATCGTTAAATGGATAAACGCCTGGAAGCAACAATGGGTATACAAGAAAAACTTCACTGTCGCTGTCAATACAACCATTAGGGCTTGTAACAGTAAGTTCAATAGTGTAGTTAGCAGTATCGGGGAAAGTATAACTTGGATTGTATAAATTTGAAGTATCACTTAAGGTGTTTGCAATACCAAAATCCCAATGAAACTTTGTTCCCGGAGAATTAGGAGTTAAGTTTTCAAAATCAATTTGGAGTCCTACACAATATTTATTTACGTCTCCTATCTCTGCAATAGGCTGAGGAAATATTTCTATATTTTTTCTCACCGTATCTGAGCAACCAAATTGCTCAACAATTAAACTAACTTCAATGAGAGAATCTGAATTAAAAACAATATTGTTTGCATTTTGAGATGCTAACGTACTAACATTTGCGTTTGATCCAAAGTTCCATAAAAATGTTGCAGAATTATCAAATGCTCCACCTGCCGAAAAATTAAAACTATTTCCTTGTAAACATTGAGGAAGAGGTACAATAAAATCGGGATCTAAAACCGGAAAAACTTCTAATGTTGTAGTGGCGGTATCTGCACATGCAACGGTATTGTTAAACACGTTAGTTGCAATAAGAGTTACCGTATATACTCCGGGCGCTGGATAGGTAAATGTTGGCGTTTGAGCAGAAGAAACATCAGTGGTAGAATTTGTAACTCCAAAATCCCACAAATAGTTTGTACTGTTTGCACTTGTGTTTAAAAAATCTACCGTTAAGCCATTGCAAAATACAGTTTGGTCTGGAATAGATGCAATGGAATTGAAGCATTGAATAACATTAAACTGAAAGTCTCTTTTTGATTCACTTAAAAATACTCCATTTCTATATTCAGAAGCACAAACTCCCACAACATATTGTCCCAAAGCGTTGGGATTTACTGTTAATTGACCAGTTGATGCATTTATTGTCATAGCGGGGTTTGAGCTCAGCTGATTGCCAACGTTAAATGGATTAGAATAGTTGACTAATGGAAATGGCGGAGGATCGGCAGGAATTGGCAGAGGATCTGTTTCTGTAGCACCGGCGTAAGGTCTGCAGAAATAGTAACTGATAGAATCTCCATCGTAATCCGTTGCAGAATGGTCATAAACAAAAGGTGTATTGATGCACAAAAAAATGGGAGGCAAAGAATTAAACACAGGATTGCTATTTGTTGCTACTGTTTGTGTTTTGGGTATATAGGCATAGTATGTGCTGCCGGTAGCACCCGGATCTAACAAGTTTTGTATAGATGTATTTCTGCAACACCTGGTATAAACTAAATCATATCCATAAGAACTTGCCGAAAGACTTACAGTTGTTATGTAAATGGCTTTTTGAACACATACCGTGCTGGGCACAACAATGCAGGAGGCCAGTTGTGGTGGATCTACGCTGGTAGGATTATTTAAATCAATTTGGACAGTGTTAATTAAAACACCATTTTCATAAATGGCAATGTTTGCAGGATTGTCAAAGTTTGCTGCATTCTGTGCATTACAATCTCTAAAAACTTTTAAAGTAATTTCATAGTTAGTTCCGCCTAATTTCCTGTAGGATAACTCACCCCCAATTAAATGGTTTGCAATAACGTCTGAATAATTAAAATGAAAAAATAATAAGATGGAAATTAATTTTTTCATTGTCGAAATTTTACCTCAACAATTGCACTGTGCCTTTCAATAAGCTTTTATCTGCAACGCTAAAATTTACTAAATAGAAATAAGTTCCAGAATCACTTCCTTCGCCATCCCAAGCTTTTTCATCATTGTAGTTTGCAGTTTCATAAACTTTGTTTCCCCAACGGTCAAAAATTTGAACTAAAGTATTTGGGAAATCAGATATCCCCTTTATCACAAACTTATTATTGGTAGCATCGCCATTAGGTGTAAATATATTAGGAACTTCCACTTCACATAATTTTATTTTTACATCAACCGTATCGCTGGCCTCTGTTCCACATTGGTCTTTTGCTGTTACAACAAATGTATTTGCCACCGTAGCAGTTAAGGAAGTGGTGTCGCTGTTTGCATTTTGCAATTGATCGGTGCCGCTAATACTTGTCCATACATAAGAAAATTGTCCGGTTCCTCCAATGGCAGTTGATTTAACACTTACTCTTCGTCCGTAACAAACCGTTGTGTCTTCATGAGCATTTGCAACTACAGCGCTGTATACATTTGTTCTAAAAACAGAAGTATCTCTTACTACTGCATTGCAAGTATCTTTTACCGTTACAATAACTTCTGTTTGGTTAGTAATTACAAAAGAATAGAAATTTGGTGTTCCAAAATTTACACCATCAATAGACCATTTTTTTCCCGGGCCTCCTCCACTTGCATACACTGCCACTTGCACCGTATCGCCTGCACACAAAACATTTTTATCTTGTGTTATGCTTGCTGTTAGGGGTGAAAAAGAAGATACAATGGCAGTAACGGTTGCAGTGTCTGTGCAGCCTTCGGCGGAATAAGAAATTAATGAAACTTGATATTCACCAGAGTCAGGATATTGATAATTTGGACTAACTAAATTGGAAGTATCAGATTGAATTCCGGAAACACCAAAATCCCAAAAATAAGTTTGAGCACCGGTGCTTAAGTTTCCAAATGTTGAATTTAACCCTCCACATAACTGAGAATTATAATTAATTATCGAAACAGGGCTGGCAAACAGATTAAAAGTTTGAGTACTTGTTCTTGTGCAGCCAAATTGCTCAACAGTAACCGATACCTGTTGTTGGCCCGTTTGAGAATAAACAATTAACGGAGGATTTACTGCACTTGCAGTTGTTATATTAGCACTATTACCAAAAGTCCAATTGATAGTTGCATTTGTTGCATCAAATGCTCCTCCTAAATTAAAGTCAAATACATTTCCGTCAAAACATTGGTCAGAAACAGTATCAACTTGTGGTGCTAGCAAAGGCAATACGTGATAGGTGGCAGTTGCAGTATCAGAACAATCGGTTGCTCCATTTATTGCAATTAAGGTAACATCATAATATCCTGTATCCGGGAAAACATAAGTTGGATTATCAACAATTGAAGTATCTGAATCTATTCCAATAACACCAAAATCCCAGAAAACACTGGTTGAGTTTGAACTTGCATTGGAAAACGAAACTGTATTTCCAATACATAAATCTTCTGCTCCAAATTCTGCAATTGCTGCAACAGAATTTTGGCATTGAATAACATTAAACTGAAAATCTCGCTTTGTTTCGCCCAATAATACTCCATTGCGGTACTCCGAAACACAGATTCCAATAACGTACTGACCTAAAGCGTTAGGATTGGCAGTAAGTTGGCCATTTTCAATATTTAAATTCAAACCAATTGCACTTGGCAATTGATTAACCTGATCAAATCCTCCTGCCCATTCAACATTTCCGTAAGGTGGTGGCAATGGATCCGGGCTAGGAGTAAACTGGTCTCCACCAACGTATGGTGTGCATAAATTATAAACTAAAGAATCACCATCAGAATCTATAGCGGAGTGGTCATAAACAAATGGAGTATTTATGCATAAAAAAATAGGTGGCAATTCGTTAAAACTTGGATTACTGTTTGGGTTGGCAACGCTTGCACGTGGAATTTTGGCGTAATAAGTGGCTCCAACAGCTCCTGGAGATACAATATTTGCAATTGAACTGTTTCTGCAACATCTTTGGTACATAATATCATAGCCAAATAGTGAAGGCGGTAAACTAACCTCTTCTATGTATACAGCTCTTTCTACGCAAATATTTGTTGGAATTTGTACGCAAGATGGCAATTCTGGTGGATTAACAGTACCTTGCTCAAAAATAAAAGAATTTAATTGAACAATTAGAGTTCCATTTTCATAAATTCCAATCTTTGCTGGGTCGTCAAAACCAGTAGAAGAACTACAATCTCTGTAAACTTTTAGAGTTATTTTATACAAGTCATTACCTAAATATTTATAGTTCATTTCTCCTCCAATGATATGAGAAGCAAATAACTTTGGGGAATTTAGTACTAAAATTAAAAATAAAAGCGTAACTATTTTTTTCATAAAAAAAGGGATTGATAAATCAATCCCCTAAAGTATTAAATATTTTTAAGAATTATCGTATTAGCTAAAATTTATCTCAAAAGTTGAACTGTTCCATTTTTAGGTTCTATTCCTTCTTGATCAAATAACACCACATAAAAATAAGTACCGGTATCTGCATCTGAGCCGTCCCAAGCATTTTCATCGTTGTAGTTTGTTACTTCTTTTACTTTTTTACCCCAACGGTCAAAGATAATTACTTTGTTGTTTGGGTATTCATTTAAGCCAATTATTTTAAACTTGTTGTTTACGCCATCTCCATTTGGAGTAAATATATTTGGTATCTCAATGTTACAATCTCTAACACTAAGCTTAACTGTATCTCTTACTTCTGATCCACAAAAATCAGTTACTTTAATCAAATAGTCGTGTGCTGCTGAAACTATAACAGAACATGTGTCAGTAAATGGGCTACTGATAGGGTCTGTTCCGTTTAAAGCTGTCCAAACATAAGTATACGTCCCTTCGCCAAATGATGCTATTACAGACAATGGAGCTCTGTTGTTAGGGCAGGCGGATGTATCAGCTCCTGTTACTAAGCTAAGTTGTGCATAAGTTGGGATACTGTAATTAATGGTATCTGTTGCTGTTCTAAAGCAAGTATCAGTTGCAACAACAACTACATCTTGAGTAAAATTTATTGGTAAACTAAATTGATATGCATAAACAGCTGGTTGTTGATTGTTCCATATAAATTTTAAACCCGGAGCGCCTCCAGAAGTTGTGGCTATAGTTGAAGTTATGTCACCAATACACCTAACAGTTCTGTCAGGACCTAAATCTACTGTTAAAGGAGCATGATTTGGAACAATTATTTCAAAAAAAGTGGTGTCGGATTTCCCACAGATTCCAGTGGCAACAACAAAATAATTAAATGATTCGTTAGCAGTAAAAACAAGTGTATCGTTTAAACTTAATGTATCGTTTGGTGTGCCTATAGATTGCCACAAATAAGTAAAATTATTATTTGAACCTTGGGTGGCAGAAACAATTTTTGTAATAATTGCTCCTGGGCAATTTAAAGAGTCGTAATTAGAAATATTAGATATTACTACGTCAGCAATAGTTGGCGGAACAACAGTGAATTGAGCGTTTTGAGTTATAGGAAAACCACAAATGGAATCAATGATAGTAACTGTGTAGGTTGTTGTAGTTAATGGTGAAACAAGTGTTGAATTAGTTGTATTTGCAGGCTCATTGCTCCAAGAGAAAACAAAGTTTCCTGTACCCCCAGTTCCTACTGCATTTAATGTAACTTCATCACCAGGGCAAGTTTGTGAACCTGTTTGATTTATTGTTACTGCCAAATTAGAAGGATTTTCTTGAAGTGTAATAACTACGCCTTCTGTTGAGTTTAAGCAAGAACTAAAAAGATTTACAAAAATAGAAACAGTTTCGTTTCCTTCTGGCAAGTTATCTGGTGTAACCTGAAGCGTAATAGTTAAACTTGTTGTGTTTGGTGGAAAAGTTAAGGTTGTTGGGAAGGACGAATAATCTACTCCATTTGTAGCATTTCCGCCAATGGTAATTGGAAAAGTATATGGAGTAGATTGCGGGGTAATTATACTAAAAGTAATCTCACTAGAACCGCATGCTTCGGGCACAGTGGTAAGTGTAGCAGTTACAAAAACAGGAATTATTTCTCCAAAAATTACAGAAGCAGTATCAGTATCGGTTGTGTTGGTGCAACCGTCAGAAACTGTAACCCAAAAATCTTGATTGCCTGTTGGAGCAACGTTTATTGTTTGTGTTGTTTGTCCTGTGTTCCACAAATAGGTAATTGGAAAAAAGCCCCCTGTTGTGGTAGCTGTAAGAGTTCCGCCTTGTCCCGGGCACAACAATAAATCTTGAACAGTTACAGTAATTGGCTCTGGAGGAACAATATAAAATGTTTGAGAAATGGTATTAAAAGTTGTTCCATCGCATGTTTCTTGAATAATTGTGGCTGTAATGGTTTCTATTCCTTCTAAAATTCCATCTGCAATTGGAGCAACCGGTATAAATACTGTATTAGAATCTGGTAAAAAAACAATGGTATCAGGCAGTAAAGAAAAATCTACACCGTTGGTAGATGTTCCTGTATATGTAACAGCAACCTCTAATGTATCTGTTAATAATCCCGGTCTAAAGAATTTAAAGGCACCAGCAGCACAGCCTTCTACTAAGGTGCTATCTCCTCCTGGAGAAAGTGCTTCTAAGGAAATTTGGTTAGAAACCAAACTTCTGGCTTTTAACAAAACTCCACTGTCGTAAGCTCTATCTCCGGCATCGGCTATGGCTATTTTTAAATGATAAGTTTGGCCGCAAATTACTTGTGCTTCTGCTCTTAAAACTACTGTATGGCCATCATAAACCAAATCAGCACCTCCTGCATTGTCTACATACAAATTACTGTTGTTACCAATCCAAGCACAAGTTCCTGTAGAGTTTGTTCCGTTTAAATTATAAATAGATACATCGTCTGTTGTTCCGGGGATAAGTGCAATATTTCTTGCACCATTAGAATAAGGTCCTGTTATTCCTGGCCCACTTAAAAACATTCCAAATGCATCGTTAAAAGAACATACAAACTCCGGATATTCTTCAGAGCCAAAAATATAATCAAATCTTACAGAATCTCCCAATGGAATAAAGTCAAACTCTAAAATTGCACCATCATTTGCAGTAGCAGTTGAACTGTTTGGGTTTGAATTGAGCAAGGTTAGCATGTCTTGATCAAAAGGGACTGAATTGGCTGTTTGAACAGGAGTTGAGGCTTGAGCACCACCAGGCTGTGCAATATCAAGTGCTCTACCTGTAGAAATAACTATTCCACTATCTATTCCTGTTGAGCCAAACCCGGTAAATTTACCCAATTGCTGCAAAGAATCTCCTTGAAAGGTAATGTTAAAAACGTTTACGCCTTGCCCTAAAAACACTTGCTGAACAAGCTGTGCAGGAGTAAAAGTATCATCTACAACCTGAGATTTAGTGCTATTGGAGAACGCAGCAAAACATGCTATAACCAATAGAATTCTGTTAATTTTTTTCATCGTTGTAATATTTGTAATTAATTGAAAAATAACTGTATAAAGGTACTGCTTTTTGAAAAATAAAAAACTATTTCGAAACAATTACTTTTTTGAGGCTTACTAGTTCAGAATTTAATGTGTATGCTTTTGCAAAATAAACACCATTTTTTAGTTGAGCCGTAGAAATTGAAACAATGTCTTTTTGAATGTTCTCCGTAAACACTAATTTTCCTGAGATATCGTACAATTCAATCCTAGAAACTCCTTTGGCCAAATTGTTCCAAGTAAAATGTGTTGTTGCCGGATTTGGACTAATAAAATCAGACGAGTTATTAAATTTTTTGCTTATTCCTGTCCAGTTGTCGTCAACTCCGTCAATATAAAAAGTGCTACCAATTTTTGCGTTGGTTCTTTGGCTACTTCCAACGATAATTAATAAGCTATCTGTTGCAGGATTTGCTGGAATTAAAGGAGTTTTGTAGTTTAAGTTTAATGTATGAAAACTAAAAGCAGAACTTGTTTCAAATTCTTTGTAATAGGCAGTTGCAATGGTATCTCTTTGACTTGCTCCAGCATTCCGTTTAAATAGAAACACAGAAACAAAAGCCGTATCATTTGCAACCGGTGTATATTTTGAATAAAACTGAATATATTCTGGTCTGTCTGAGTAAGGGAAACCTTGTCTAACTCCTTGAGGAAACAATGATAGTGTTCCTGTGAACATAAACCCGCTGGTATCAGGCACAGCCCCTCCTGTTTGAGTTGATAAACCTGGAGAATATTTAGTAGTAATTTTAGCACAGGTATCTGTTCCGTTTATTCCTGGAGATTTTACAACTGTTCCAGCCACAAGAATATTGGCACTAATCCAACCTTTGGGATTTGATGCACCTAAATTAGTAAGCCAGGTTTCCATGTCCCAACTTATCAAATTATTCTGTGGTGTTTGAGCAAAGCCAACGTTTACAGTTGCTAAAATTAATAGACTTAAAATGTAGATTTTTTTCATAGTTTATTTTTTTATTATCTTTTTTATTGTTTTGTTTTTAGTAGTTGTAATTTCAAGCAAATAAACACCTTTCTCACATTCGTTTAAATCAATTGATGAATTGTTTGAACCTTCATTTTGCTGATGTACCATTTTTCCTTGCAAGTTAACTACAGAAATTCTTTCAATTTTTTCTGAGCATGCTATCCTAATCTCACTAACGAAAGGATTTGGAAAAAGGTTTACATCACTTAAAAATTCTTTTACCGAAGAAACTATCGGCGGATTTTTTAATACACGGTATTCTTTAAAGTTGTTTGCACCTAAGGTAAGCTTTGCAACTTCTGCTCCTACATTTTTTGCATACCACGTGTAAACAATAGTTGTGTCAACAGTTGGGCTTACTAAACTTGTGAACCAACCTAAAAGTGTATTTCTGTATTGTAGGGTGTCAAAAGAATAAATGGTTTCTTTGCACAACATTCCTGCGTATGTTTGGTTAAAAATTTGAATGTTTCCATAGCCAACAGTTTGGCAAATTCTATTTCTTGTTAAAACATTTCTTGCAGAATCTACTAAACCAAATAATACAGAAGTGTCTCTTTGGAAAATCGCTTTTGAGCTGCTATTATAAGTTTCTCCATAATTAAATGGCAAATTAAATTGAACTTCGGGTGCATTAAACCTATAAAGTTTTTCGCCAAAAATAACAGCTTGATGGCTGAAATTAGTATCCGAAAAATTTACAATTGTTCTTTTTTGGTTGGCTTCGTTGATGATGTATGAATTGGGTATCCAATTTATAGAATCGTCAAACCAATCTATGGGCTGAATGTCTATATTAACTTGATTACTACTGCTTAAACCATTAAAATTCCAATTGCAATTAGAACCAGTTTGTGGAGTGCTTAAGGTATCATTCACTACAGAATAATTGTAATTGTTCCAAGGTCTAAAAAAGTCATTCAGTTCAATATTCACCTGAGAAAAGGAAGATTGAAATACACATAAGAAAATGGCGATAAAAAATGAACTCTTTCTAGTATCCATGTTCCTCCACAATTATTTCTCCTTTAAAATTTTTTTCAAACACTTTCCACTCGGTTGTTTTGTAATGATTTTCGCCAAAAAAAATTAAAATTTTTTCCATCATCTGGGGCTCTAAATATCCGGGAATAGGGCCAAGAGATTGAAAATTCTCATCCAAATATACAGTGGTAGGATAGCTCATTTTTCCATTCAATAAATTAACAGCAAATTCGTTTGGAGTTCTTTTTTGTGTATCCATTTTAAAAAACTTTTGATTGCTAAAATAAATGGTATCTCCATTCTCTGCATCCAATTTAACACAGTGATAATATTTAGTTAAAAGTTTAGAAATTACAGGATGATTAAACGTATTGGCATCCATTTTTTTGCACCAACCGCACCAATCTGTATAAACATCAATAAATATTTTTTTCTGCTCTTTTTGTTGCATTTGTTGGGCTTCATTTACCGTTAACCATTTAATCTTTTGGGGTTTCTGAGTAAAACCTGCCAAACAACTAAGCATAAATACCACAAAAAATACTGCTTTTTTCATCGTGTACATAAACTAAACAACTCCATTCATCATCACCAATAGTCTTTTAGAAAGTATGAAAAGAATAATGGAGGCAATTCCTGCCATTACTACAAACAACATAAAAAAGGAATACAAACTATCAATTACAAAACCAGCAAATTTTTTCTCCTTTATTACGTGGTCTTTAAAAATGTTTGTAACAACTTCTGCTTTTGTTTCCTTGTCTTTTACTTCTTCAAAAGAAACAGCATCAATACTTATGTATTTTGTACCGTTAATTTCTTCGGCTTTGTTGATGTCTTTTACTAATTTAATGTTTCTTTCGGTTTC
>JBAXQC010000061.1:0-16980 GCA_037131955.1 Bacteroidota bacterium | reverse complement strand
ACCTGAGTGGTTGCCGAAGCAGATGCCTTTATTGCATAAGGATTGTTTAGTAAAATTTTATTTTGTTGTGTATACGGAGTTACAAACCATATTTTATTTTTTAAGCAATAGCTGGCCAATACAAAGGATAAATTTTGATGAAATGGACCAAATATAATATCAGAGTTTTTTAGCTTGTCTGTTTTTGTAAGATTTACTACCTCTTGGCTGTCTATTGGGCAATCTATAACCTTAAGGTTTATTTTATAACCAATTTTTGAAAGTGAATCACAAGCAAATTTAAATCCTGAATAATACTCTAATGCATTGTAAGATTTCCCAAAAATTTCTTCAGTATTTTTTTTTGGTTTTTCCTCTTCTGAGCCTTCTTCCGTTTCCTCTTCATAAACATTCTTTTCTGTATAGAAAGGCAGTAATAACGTAACAGATAATTCATACTTTTTTAATGGCATAGAATTATTGTTGTCATTTGAAATTGTTTCTTTTGGGGCAGAAACTACATTTTCTTTAAGCTTTATTGTGTCATTTTTTAAAGTGCTTTGCAACACATTTTCGGTAATGACTTTTTCTTTATTTCTAATTGAAATTGTTTTGCCAGCTTTTAATCCATTTTCTAAAACTTCAGGATTTTTTTCATTTATCTCCTCAATTGATATTCCATACAATTTAGAAATTGTGTACAATGTTTGTCCCTGCTCTACTAAATGAAATTCGGGAAGTTCTTTGACTTTCTCGGTAGTAGATTTTTTAGAATCTTTTTCTTCTAGTGGTTTAGATTCTTTGTTTTTAGTTTTATCCTTGCTTGTATTTTCCCCAATAACAGAAGATTTTTTTTCAGTTTTAGGTATTTTTATTTCTGAGCCAAGTTTAAGTCCCTTGCTCAGTTCAGGATTTAACTCTAGTAGTTGTGATTCTTTTACATTGTATTTTTTTGAAATACTGTAAATAGTTTCTCCTTTCTCAACTTTATGATTCAAAAAATTAGAGGTCTGAGTTGTTTTTGCTTTTTGAGAGCCTTTTGCATCTTGTGAAAATACGTTTCCAACACAAAAACAAATAGCTGCTATTAGAAGTAATTTAAATAAATTATTCATTCTTATTCCCATTCTATTGTTGCGGGTGGCTTTGAACTTATGTCGTAAACTACTCTATTAATTCCTTTTACTTTGTTTATAATTTCGTTTGAAATTTTACCCAAGACATCATAAGGCAATTTGCACCAATCGGCAGTCATTCCATCATGAGAAACAACCGCTCTAAGTGCAACAGCATTTTCATAAGTTCTTTCGTCTCCCATTACCCCTACACTTTGAACTGGTAAAAAAATTGTGCCTGCTTGCCAAACTTGGTCGTATAAATTTTCTCTGATTAAAGTAGTGATAAAAATTTCATCTGCATCTTGCAAAATCTTGATTTTTTCTTCGGTTACTTCACCTAAAATTCTAATTGCTAATCCAGGACCAGGAAAAGGATGACGACCTAATAGCTCCGAAGGAATTCCTAACTCTTTTCCTATTCTTCTCACCTCGTCTTTAAACAAAACTCTTATGGGTTCAACAACTTTTAAATCCATTTTATCTGGCAAGCCACCCACGTTATGGTGAGATTTTATGGTTACAGATGGACCATTTACAGAGATGGATTCAATTACATCAGGATAAATTGTTCCCTGCGCCAGCCATTTAACGTTAGTTAAAAGTTTAGCTTCTCTGTCAAATACATCTATAAATGTTTTACCAATTGCTTTCCTTTTTAATTCAGGGTCGGATAGATTTTTTAAAGAATTATAAAAATCACTCTTTGCATCTACTCCTTTTATATTTAATCCAAGTGTCTTGTAAGTTTCTAAAACATTCTCAAATTCATTTTTTCGCAACAAACCATTATCTACAAAAATGCAATACAAATTCTTGCCTATTGCTTTGTGCAACAATACTGCCGCCACAGTAGAGTCTACACCACCTGATAATCCTAAAACAACATTATCATTTCCAATTTTCTGCTTTAATTCACTAACGGTTTGGTTTATGAACGAAGCAGATGTCCATGAATTATTGCATGAACAAATAGTATTTAAAAAATTGGAAAGCATATTACTTCCAAAATCGCTATGTGTTACTTCTGGGTGAAACTGTAAACCAAAAATTTGTGTGTCTTTTATTTGAAAGGATGCAAATGGAATATCTTTTGTTTTGGCCAAAGCAACAAAATTTTCTGGCAATTGAACTATGCTATCACCGTGACTCATCCAAACATGTGAATTTTGCTCAACGTTGGCAAACAAATGATTGTTGTTCTGCTCTATTACTAATTCTGCTCTTCCGTATTCTCTGTGTTTTGAGGGAGTAACTTTTCCGCCAAATTGGTGCACTAATAATTGAGCACCGTAACAAATGCCTAATACAGGAATAGTAGTAGGCAAAAGTTTTAAATTTGGTTGAGGAGAGTTAGCATCGTTTACAGAAAAAGGGCTGCCTGAAAGAATAATTCCATTGATATTATTTGAGGATATATATTTTTCAGAAACAAACTCAGAAAATTTACTAAATGGATGTATCTCACAATAAATATTCTGCTCTCTTACTCTTCTGGCAATTAATTGGGT
This sequence comes from Bacteroidota bacterium, assembly GCA_037131955.1. Lineage (GTDB taxonomy): Bacteria > Bacteroidota > Bacteroidia > UBA4408 > UBA4408 > CAIMMJ01. Next base: position 14,375 of record JBAXQC010000061.1, on the reverse strand, counting down.
GTATTGCGAACCAAAATCAAAAATAATAATCGTTTCTTCCATTTTTCAAAGGTAACGAATTCTTCAATTATTTATTGAACTTTTACACCGTACTTTTGCTTTATTAAAAAGTCAGCAATTTTCTGCTTACAATCGCCTTGTATAAGTATCTCGCTATTTTTTGATGAACCTCCCGCACCACAATAATTTTTTAATTGTTTACAAAGGTGTTCTAAGTCACTTTCAGATCCAACAAAACCAGAAACTATAGTTACCACCTTTCCTGCACGCTGTTTTTTGTCAATCTTAATTATAAGTTTTTGTTTTTCAGGAGAGAGAGTTTCTATTTGCTCCTCAGTATTATCCTGCTGAATAAAATTGGGATTAGTAGAAAATACTAATCCTCCCAATGAATTAATCTTGTTTAATTTAGCCATTTACCTAGAAACTAAAACATTTAAAGATGAAGGAACACATTTTACTCTGAGTTCATGAGGAGCGTTAAACGGTTCTCCATCGATATGAAAGTATTTAAAATTATGCGTAAGTAAAATTGTTTTTGCTTTGTAATCTTTAAAATATTTCTCCGGAAGTTCTCGTTTATTTATCATTTTATAAAACATACGTGGAATATAAGAAAACTTGGGCTTTTTTAATAAACAAACATCCAATTTACCATCGGACATAGATGCTTTAGGAGAAATATAAATTCTATTACCAAACTGTTGACCATTTGCAAAACAAACCATAAATGCCTCTTGTTTAAACTCGCCATCTTCGGTTTCTAACAGCACTGTTTGGCTTTTAAATGGGCTAAATTCCTTTAGAATAATTTTCGCATATCCGCTTAATCCTCGCTTTTCGTAACTATGAAATACGTTAGAAACATGGCCATCAAAACCAACACCTGCAACATTTAAAAAAGGAATATCATTAATTAATCCAGTATCTATAGATTTAATAGTTCTTTTATTGATTAATCTTATAGAATCTTCCAGCGTCATTGGTAATTTTAAATGCCTTGCAAAACCATTGCCCGAACCCGTTGGTATAACACCAAGAGAAGAAGATGAACCAATTAATTGAGCACCAATTTGATTAACTGTTCCATCACCACCCACAGCAATTATAAATGGAACCTGCTGAGAAACTAACTCTTTTGCGATAACTTCGGCATGTCTATGATATTCTGTATAGTAAAAATCGGCATTAAAAAGTTTAGAATTTAATGTTTTATTTACTAAACTCTCGAAATTTGGAATAGAGGAAGTTCCGGCAATTCTGTTTATTATAAAGCTACATCTTTGCCTTTCCTTTTTTAATTCTTCCATTAAGCTCTCCTCAATTTTTATTTAGTTAAAACAATTTTCTTGGTTAAATTTCCTTTGTTGGTTTTTATTTGTAAAAAATATATTCCGTTAGAAAACTCACTCAGGTCAAAATTTAAGTTGGTGTTGTTATCAACAGAATTACTTCTGTAAACTTCTTTCCCCAATAAATTAACTATTGAAACCTCATTTATTTTTCCATTAAAGTTAGAACTTGTAACATTAAAAATTCCACTTGTAGGGTTTGGTTGAACTAAAAAATTTGATGCTAAATTAACTTCATTTATTGACGTGGTGGAATTGCCTTTGATTTGAATGTTATCTATAAATAAATTATTGCCATCGCCTGATGTAAAAACAAATTTTATTCTAACACTCGTTCCATTAGCAAATGCAGTAATGTTAGGCACTACTACATTTTTCCACTGGGCAGTAAGTGTTGGATAAAATGCTGTGTTTTGTGCAGCCACAGTGGCAAGACTAGTGCCAAATGAATTTGACCGAAGTGTCCATGTTTTACCACAATCGTTGGATAGATATACTTGCAAACGATTGCTAGATGCAGCAGAAGTTGTTCTTTGAGCATAAGCATATTTGTAAGTAATTGATAAACTATCAATGTTTGTAAAATCAAAAGTTGGACTAATTAACTCATCAATGTCACCGTCTGTATTGTTAAAGTTATCTACAAATGCACTAAAAGTACCAGCATATTTTGATGTACTTGTTCTTACAAATGTTTTTGAGCCTGGCGTTCTATTTACCACTAACCATTTATCGTTTGGAATATCTTGCAGTTCAAAACCTTGAGTTAAAGTATCATTTTCTTGAGCATTTTCTGGGGCAACAATAATTAATGATTGTCGAGAGAAAGTATTTGAACCAACGGCATTGGAAACGGTTAAACTTGCCTGGTAAGTGCCCGGTGTGTTATAAACTACAACAGGATTAATTTCGGTAGAAGTTGAGGGCGTTCCACCAGGGAAAGACCATGAATAAGAAGTTGGTGTTGCTCTGTAGGTTTCGTCGTTGAATGTAACGGATGTTCCCGGGCAAATTAATGTTGGCAAAAATGGCGTAAAGTCTGCAACAGGAGCACAATTAGGTGTTACTACAGTTGTGGTTCCGGTAGAAAGTAAATTTGCCGAAGTCCATAAGTTATTTCTACCGCTGGTAGAAGAAGTTAAGGCCGCATTCATTCTGGTACCTTGTCCAATTGAAAATTGATTCATGCAAGTTCCATTTGAATAATCCATATAGTTGGTAAACATGTCTCCATTTGCATTAGAGCCTGAGCAGTTAGAAGATAAATGAGGAAATTGCGGACAGCCACTATTTGCATCATTGTGCACTGGCGTATCCGAAACTTGATCATTGCCGCATGTAGCATCTCCCCAAATGTGGCGTAAATTTAACCAATGACCAATTTCATGTGTTAAAGTTCTGCCGTCGTTACTGGTTCCAATTGAACCGGTTCTATCGGCTCTCATTACAATTCCATCTGTTGCTGCACTTCCTCCGGGAAATTGTGAATATCCTAAAATTGTTCCTGCAGAACCTGAGGTATTTTCTATGGTTTTTACAACCCAAATATTCAAATACTTATTTCTTGGCCAAGGTGTTACAAATGCTTTAATATTTTCTCTTGCATTGTTTGTAAGTGGCGAGTATATTCTGTTAATACCGTCAGTGCAATTTCCGTTAGGATCTAATGTTGCCAACCTAAATTCTATTTGTGCATCTCCTGATAAACTTTTAAATGGTTGCGGAGTGTTTGCAGTATCCGGGTTTAAACGTCTGTAATCTTCGTTCAAAGTAATAATTTGATCTAAAATTTGTTCCCTGCTTATATTTTCATTACCGTATTCGTGAACAACATGAAAAACAACTGGTATAATTTTTACAGCTGCTGCACTCCTATTTTGATTTTGATGTGCAGTAAATTCTTGTGTTTCTATTTCTAAATTTTGCTGATTGATTAAAAATTGTGGATCCTTATTAATTTGCTCTAAATACATTTCATGTGTAATGCATTGATTAAATTTTTGAGCGAAAGAATTACTTATGAAAAGTAAACTCAAGAAAATTGGGAATAGTATTTTTTTCATGTATAAAATTAGTTTAAAGCTTGGTTTAAATCTTCAATTAAATCTGCAGCATCTTCAATGCCAACACTTATTCTTAGCAATGAATCAGTAACGCCTGATTTTTCTCTTTCTTCTTTAGGAATAGATGCATGAGTCATGCTTGCAGGGTGCGATATCAGAGACTCTACGCCACCTAATGATTCTGCTAAAGAAAACACCTTTGTTGATTTTGCAAATTCAAAAGCCGTTTCTATGTTATCGTCTTTCAATGAAAAACTCAACATTCCGCCAAAATCTTTCATTTGCTTTTTTGCTATGTCATGGTTGGGATGGTCTGTAAATCCTGGCCAATTTACTTTGCCAACTTTAGGATGAGATTTTAAAAATTGTGCTACTTCTTTGCCATTAAAACAATGACGATCCATCCTCACATGCAGCGTTTTAATTCCTCTCATTACCAAAAAAGAATCCATTGGTCCCGGAGTTGGTCCGCAAGAATTTTGTATAAAAGCTAATTTGTCAAACAATACAGTATCATTTATACATAATGCTCCCATTACAACATCCGAATGTCCACCTAAATATTTTGTTGCCGAATGCATTACAATATCAGCTCCCATCAACAAAGGATTTTGAAGATAAGGAGAAGCAAAAGTATTATCCACACATACTAAAATATTTTTACCTTTTACGTTCTCAACTATTGCAGCAATATCTATAATTTGTAGCGTTGGATTGGTGGGTGTTTCAATCCAGATTAATTTAGTAGAATCTGAAACATGTTTCAACAAATTGCTTGCATCGTACAAATCAACAAACTTAAATTTTATACCAAGTGGTTCAAAAACTTTGGTGAACATTCTATAACTACCACCATACAAATCTTGTGTAGCTATTACTTCATCTCCTGGTTTCAATAATTTTATTACTGTATCTATTGCACCCATTCCGCTGGAAAAACACAAACCGTATTTTGCCTTTTCCAATGAAGCAATATTTTGTTCCAAGGCACTTCTTGTTGGATTTTTTCCTCTGGCATAAGCATATCCTTTGTGCTTTCCAGGAGATTCTTGAACATAAGTAGAAGTTTGAAATATAGGTGTCATTATTGCACCTGTAGTTTCATCAGGCTCTTGGCCTGCATGAATGGCTCTGGTACCAAAACCAAAATTAGAAAAATCGTACATCAATTAAATTTTTGTTTTTTCAAAATCTGCCAAAAACGTCGCCAATCCGCTATCCGTTAGTGGATGTTTTAATAAACCAGTTATTACATTCAACGGACAAGTTACTACATCTGCTCCCAACTCTGCACATTTAATGAGGTGCATAGAATGCCTAACAGAAGCTGCTAATACTTGAGTTTCGTAGCCATAAGTAGAATAAATGTCTACAATTTGAGCTATCAAATCAAGTCCATCAAACGAAATATCATCCAACCTTCCAATAAATGGCGAAACGTAGGTTGCTCCAGCTTTTGCAGCCAAAAGAGCTTGTCCGGCCGAAAATACTAAAGTGCAATTTGTTCTAATTCCTTTTGATGAAAAATATTTAATGGCCTTAACTCCATCCGCTATCATTGGCACTTTTACAACAATTTGAGGATGAAGACTTGCTAAAAATTCACCTTCTCTTACCATACCATTAAAATCGGTGGCAATAACTTCGGCACTAACATCGCCTTCCACTATGTTGCAAATATCAACATAGTGTTTCATTATGGCGTCATTTCCTTTTATCCCTTCTTTGGCCATTAATGATGGATTAGTTGTTACTCCATCTAAAACACCCAATTCTTGTGCTTCTTTAATTTGAGCCAAATTGGCTGTATCTATAAAAAATTTCATTTGTATTTATATTTATTTTGGGCGCTAAAATTAGGTATTTAAAATAAAAAAACCGGACTAATTTTAGCCCGGTTTTATTAAAAAATAATAGTTTAACCTAAGTATGTTTTCAAAAGTTTACTTCTACTTGAATGTTTTAATCTTTTTATTGCTTTTTCTTTTATTTGTCTTACTCTTTCTCTTGTCAAATCAAACCTATCTCCAATTTCTTCTAATGTATATTCATGGCTATAGCCAATTCCATAGAATAGTTTTACAACATCTCTTTCACGTTCTGTTAATGTTGCCAAAGATCTTTCTATTTCTCGTTGTAGCGATTCAATTATTAAGGAATTGTCAGCTCTTGGAGAATCTCCGTTTACCAATACATCTAAAAGTGTGTTTTCTTCTCCTTGCACAAATGGGGCATCCATAGAAATATGACGACCCGAAACTCTTAATGTATCTGCAACTTTATCTTCGGCAATATCTAAAATGTCTGCTAATTCTTCGGCAGAAGGTGTTCTTTCAAATTCTTGCTCAAGCTTAGAGAAGGCTTTATTTATTTTGTTTAACGAACCTACTTGATTTAATGGCAATCTCACAATCCTAGCTTGTTCGGCTAATGCTTGAAGAATAGATTGACGAATCCACCATACAGCGTAGGAAATAAATTTAAACCCTCTTGTTTCGTCAAATCTTCTGGCTGCTTTTATCAAGCCTAAATTTCCTTCGTTTATCAAATCGGGTAAACTTAAACCTTGGTTTTGATACTGCTTGGCAACAGAAACCACAAATCTTAAATTGGCTTTTGTAAGTTTTTCTAATGCAATTTGATCTCCTTCTCTAATTTTTTTTGCTAACACCACTTCTTCATCGGCACTGATTAATTCTTCGCGGCCAATTTCTTGCAAATATTTGTCTAAAGAAGCACTTTCTCGGTTGGTAATAGATTTGGTAATCTTAAGCTGACGCATGCTCATAATCGAGGAAATTTATTTTATTGTTAATACTATTTTGTTGTTGAGTTGACCTTATACGAAACCACCTAAAAAAAGTTTCTTTTTTTTAGTGTTAAAACTTATAATAGTTTGATTAGCAGAATAAAAAAACAAAATAAATTTTTTTTGCATAAAAATACCCTCATTGTAGAATTGCAAAACAATGAGGGTAAAAATAAAAGTTTATATATTTTTAAGCCGTAACCGTAACTTTTGGGGCAGCTTCCAAAATTTCTTTGCTTGCAAAAGCTGCATATTGTTCAAAATTTTGAATAAATGAATTGGCCAAAGAATTTGCTTTGGCATCATAAGCGGCCTTATCTGCCCATGTATTTCTTGGATTCAAAATTTCTGAGGGAACACTTGGGCAATTTGTAGGAAATTTTAAATTAAAAACTGGCAATGTTTCATAATTTTCTTTTTCTAATTCTCCTTTTAGTGCAGCAGTAATTAATGCTCTGGTATAAGATAATTTCATTCGGCTACCCACACCAAAGGCACCACCGCTCCAGCCAGTGTTCACCAACCAAACATTAATTGTAGAGTTCTCCAATTTTTTACCCAGCAGTTCGGCATATTTGGTAGGATGCAATGGTAAAAAAACTTTGCCAAAACATGCGGAGAATGTTAACGTTGGTTCTGTTACTCCTATTTCTGTTCCAGCAACTTTTGCGGTGTAACCACTCAAAAAATGATACATTGCTTGTCCTGCGTCTAATTTAGATATTGGAGGCAAAACACCAAAAGCATCGCACGTAAGAAAGAAAATATTTTTTGGAGCACCAGCAAATGATGGTTCTAAAGCATTTTCAATAAAATGTAGTGGATACGCTACTCGTGTATTTTCTGTTTTGCTGATGTTGGTGTAGTCTACTTCACCAGTTTGATCCTTAAACTCTATATTTTCTAGTAAAGCTCCAAACTTTACTGCATTAAAAATTTCCGGTTCTTTTTCTTTTGATAAATCAACACATTTCGCATAACAACCTCCCTCAAAATTAAAGATAGTTTTGTCGCTCCAGCCGTGCTCATCATCGCCAATTAACTGACGATTAGCATCAGCAGAAAGTGTGGTTTTGCCTGTGCCACTCAATCCAAAAAACAAAGCTGTATCTCCATCTTTACCAAGGTTGGCAGAACAATGCATAGATAACACTCCCTTTTCTTGTGGGAGAATGTAATTTAGTAATGAAAAAATTCCCTTTTTAATTTCTCCTGTATAAGCAGTACCACCAATGATTATGCATTTTCTTGTCATGTTTAAAATGGCAAAATTGTGCTGACGTGTTCCATCAATAGCAGGGTCTGCTTTAAAACCAGGGGCGCAAATTATATTCCATTCTGGTTCAAAATTCTCTATTTCATTTAAAGTTGGTCTTAAAAATAAATTATTTGCAAATAAATTGCTCCAAGGAAATTCAGTTACCACTCTTAGATTTAACCTGTATACTGGATCTGCACAAGCATAAGCGTCCCTTACAAACACTTCCTTTCCGCCCAAATAAGCACAAATTCTGTTGTAAAGCAAATCAAATTTTCCCGAATCAAATTTAATATTCACATCACTCCACCAAACAGTGTCTTTTGTGATGTCATCAAACACAATAAATTTGTCTTTGGGCGACCTGCCGGTAAATTCGCCAGTATCAACAGCCAATGCTCCTGTATTAGACAACGTTCCCTCTCCTCTTAATATCGTTTCTTCAACTAAATCTGCCGCACTTAAATTCCAATAGGCGGCTTCAACATTCTGCAAACCAAGGCTTGCAATGGTTGCATTTTTGGCTTTTGTGCCGTATTCGTTCATTTTATTAGAGTTTAAAAATAAGAGTACAAATTTACATTTTATTTGCCGCCTAGTGTCATAAAAAATTACATTATAAAAATATGTATTTCAACAAAATAAGTTTTTTAGTGTGCATTATACACTTTGAAAAGATGCTTTACTAAGGATTTTAACCTAAGATTTTCGCTTGCATTTTACATTTTCCTCTAGTCGTACAAGTTTAGAGTTTGACAACAGTTTTTTAGACTCGTTTATAAACTCTTTTTTTTGGTCTGCAGACAAATTGTCTGTTGAAATACATAAATCAACTTCACCTTCTCTTCCCCAAGGGTAAGATTCAATAAGTACTTTTTTTCCAATTTTCTGCTCAAAGTTAATTGTCCACTCATCAAATAACTTCTTGGTTTTATAATCAACTCCAGCACCTATGCTAAAAAAGGTAATAACCAAAGAATAAGAATCGGATGGTTTAGTTTCTTTAATATTGTCTTTGAGTTTTGCGGAATTTGCTTTTGTTTTGCACGAACCCAATCCCGTAAGAACCAGAACAGAAAATGAAGCAATAATCGAAAAGGCTAATTTTAACATATTTATTTTTTTGCAAAGTAAACAAATTGTACTTAAATAACGTAATAGGGTCATGGGACTAAATAAAAATCAGCCGGCAAAAGGAACAATTCTAATAGCAGACCCTGCTTTGGACGAATTGTATTTTCATCGCTCTTCTATTTTAATTACAGAACATGGCCAAGCAGGTACAGTTGGCTTTGTGCTAAACAAAGAAATGGACATTACTCTTGGGCAAGCTGTTGAAGATTTTAAGGGTTTAGAAATACCTGTTTATTTGGGTGGACCTGTAGGACGAGAGAATATGTATTATGTTCATACAGCAGGAAGATTAATTCCTAATGCAATAGAAATAAAACCAGGTTTATATTTTGGCGGCGATTACAACATCGTAAAAAAATTAATCTTGAGTGGGAATCTAAAATCAAACGAAATAAAATTTTTTATTGGTTACAGCGGATGGACTGCCGGACAATTAGACAAGGAAATGGAAAAAGAGTCTTGGTTTGTAACTCATTGTAAAATGGAATACATTTTTACTAAAGACACTAAGAATCTTTGGAAAAGAGTATTAAAAGAAATGGGAGATGAATTTGCACTTATTGCAAATTTCCCAGATGACCCAAGTTTAAACTAGAATAAAAAATACAGATTCTATTTCATTTTAAATTTCGTAAATACATCCTAAACAGCTTTATTTCTTTTATCCTGTTGTTTTCAAACGTTTGTTCTTATCAAATTTTCACACAGTTCGATTTGTTTAATCAAAATATTGCTTCAACTGTAATTCCAGTAAAATAAATTAACCAATAAGTAGTGTTGTTTTAAAAATAAAAATTATTGTATATTATAATGTGGCATAGAAGCAATTCTCGGCTGTTTTTTTTATTAATACAATAAACTTAACATTTAAGTGTTTATAAATTGAATTTGTAAACACTGTTTGATGAGATGCGATAAACTACTTTAGTACAATTATAAAACTTAAAAAAATACAATGACTATAGCATCAATATTATTGCAAATAGCAACTGCTACCGACACAGTTAGCAAAATTGCTCAAACTGCACAAACGGCTCCCCAAGAAGACTCATTGTCTTTGCTGGATTTGGTTATGAAAGGCGGTTACATAATGATTCCAATTGGCATTCTCTCGTTAATTACCTTTTATGTTTTTTTTGAAAGGTTTTTTGCTATTAGAAAAGCAGGCTCATTTGATGACAACTTTTTTCTGCAGATAAAAGAAATGATATACAATGGAAATATAGATGCTGCAAAAAACATTTGTAGGGCAACATCTAATCCAGCATCAAACATGTTATTAAAAGGTATTAATAGATTAGGAAAACCACTTAGAGATATAGAAACGGCAATGGAAGCCTCAGGCAGATTAGAGATTTCTAAACTAGAAAAGAACACGTCTACTCTTGGTATTATTGCAGGTATTGCTCCAATGTTTGGTTTTATTGGAACAATATCAGGGGTAATTAAAATATTTTATAACATTTCTTTGGCCGATAATATTTCTATTGGTTTAATATCCGGCGGTTTGTATGAAAAGATGATTACATCGGCTGCAGGACTTGTTGTAGGAGTAATTGCTTTTGTGGGCTATCACTTATTAAGTATGATGATAGATAAGTTGAGCTTTAGGTTAGAAACCACAGCAATGCAATACCTTGATGCACTAAACGAAGCAAAATAAGTATGAACTTTAGAGCAAAAAAACACAGGTTTGCCGCAGAAATGGGGGCATCCTCAATGAGTGACATCATGTTTTTTTTGATGTTGTTCTTCTTAATTATTTCAACCTTGGTAAATCCAAGTGTTATAAAATTAATGTTGCCCAAAGCAAAATCTACACAAACACTAAGCAAACAGCAATTTACAGTTGATATATCTGCTGAAAAAAGGTTTTTCTTGAACAACAAAGAAATTGAATTTATACAATTAGAATCAAATTTAAAGACATTAATTACAGGTTCTACTGAGGCTACCGTTGTATTACGGGTTGACAACTCTCTTAGTATACAAGATTTAGTAGATGTTTTAGAAATTGGTAACAGGTTAAAAGTAAAAATGGTGTTGGCAACAAAACAAACTTCAAAAGAATAAATGAACAGTAAAGAAACAAAAAATAATAAACCTTTGGCTTGGGCTTTTACGCTTGGGATACACGGTTTAATTGTTTTGTTTTTATATCTTTTTATTATTAAAACTCCAATCCCACCCTTTCCGGAATCGGGCTCAAATGGTTTAGAAGTTAATTTTGGTTTAGATGCAAGCGGATTTGGAGAAGAACAGCCAATGAATGAAAGCGAGCTTGCCATGAATAACCCTGCACAGGAGGCCCCCAGTGCAAGTTCGGAACCAGAAGAAATAATAACGCAAGAAGTAGAAGAAACGGTAGTGGTGGAGAATAAAAAAGAAGTGAAAAAGAAGAAAAAGAAGAAAAAGGAAGAAAAAGAACTAAAAAAAGAGACACCTGCTGAAACAACTAGCAATGCAAACACTACAAAAGAAGTAGTAAAAAAAGAGGCTGAAAAAGCAACGGCTGTTGCGCTATATAAAGGCAATAAAAATAAAAACAACAACAGCGAAGGAGAAAATGGAGGAAAAGGAGATCAAGGCGACCCAAACGGTAGTCCTGACGTGAAATATCATGGAAAGAAAACTGGAAGTGGATCGGGAGATGGAACAGGCAATGGAAGTGGAACAGGGGATGGAGATGGAAATGGCCCAGGAATAAGCAAGGGCAATGGAAAACCTAATTGGGATTTAGCAGGGAGAAAAAATTTAAGATTGCCAGTTCCCAACACAAAGTTTTCTGAGGAAGGTAAAGTTGTTGTTCAAATAAAAGTAAATCAAAGTGGAACAGTAATATCTGCAAAGGCAGGTGTAAAAGGCTCCACCACATCCGACCCTACATTATTAGATATAGCCAAAAAAGCTGCTTTAACAGCAAAATTTAATGAAAATCCTGATGCTCCAGATGAGCAAATAGGAACTATAATCTATAATTTTATATTAAGTAGATAATATTTAAAGTCTTGTGAACTTTATTTGTTTACTATAATCTTCTCTTCGCCGATAATTCCAGAATTGGAGAATACTCTAACAATATAAATTCCGTTTGAAATTGAGGCTATGTTTAGACTTACTGAACTGTTATTCACATTTAATTTTTCTTGAAAAACCTCTCGGCCACATACATCATAAATACTAACTCTATTAATTACAGCTTGTGAATTTAATGTTATGGAATTTCCTGCAGGATTGGGAAACAAAACTATTGAATTCTCTGCTTTTCTATTTCTAATAGAAGAAAAATCAACAATTGAGAAATCTACATCATTTACATCAAAAATTGTGTTTGCACCATCAACAATTCTAACCCTTGCAGTTTCTGTGGGGAAGTTGGGAACAGTAAATGTATACACTCCGTTGTTGGGTACATTTTCTGCGATGGTGTTTGGAAAAGTTTGTCCACCATCTGTACTTAACAATACATTTAATGCTGTTACATTTGTTGGAGCTTGATTGGTAAATGCTACGTTCCAAGCAACAGTTTGTTCAGAAGCAATTGGCCAAACTACACCTTGGGTATTTGGGCTTGTAATTGCAAAAATATTACTGGCAGTTATTGCAATGTTCCTATCGTTTATGTCAAAGAAAATATTGTTGGCTCCGGCAACCATAATTCTAGCTGTGTTTGTAGGAAAAAATGGAACAAAAAACGTATATGATCCAGTATTAGGAACATTTTCGGCAATAGTTATTGGAAAAGTTGAACCAACATTTGTGCTTAAATAAATGTTGACAAATGGCGTATTTATTGGTGCCAGATCTGTAGAAGCCACGTTCCAGGTAATTGTTTGTTGAGAACCTGTCTCCCAAATTGTTCCTGGCACATTTTGACTTGTTATTTTAAATGTATCCACAGTATTTATTACATTTAGGGTTACCGTGGGCGAATAAATAACTCCACCGCCTCCAGCTCTGTTGTCGCGGGCAGTTAAGCGAAATGTTAATGTTCGAGCAGATTTAGGTTTTTGTTCGCCAATGGTAGTCAGGTTATTAAGAATATTTGTAAGTTTTGGAAACAATCTAGTTGCCGTAGTATCGGGGTTATAAGACCTAAATATTGGAGCCGAGCCCACAACAGCATTCCAAGCACCTCCTGCACCCAAATCCATTTCGTCCCAGCTGTAAGTAACTGCATCGCCATCGGGGTCACTGGCTTTTCCTGTGAGTTTAAAAGCTGTTTGATAAGGAATAGAAAAATCGCTGGTGTAGGAATTTATGGTAGGCGAAGAATTTCCTGTAGAAGAAGCAACATCACAATTGTCTCCTCCGCCGGTAGTAATAAAATCTACAATTTCATCAAAACTACCGGAATGAAAGTAGGCGATGCTATTGCTTGCAACATCATCTGAACTACATATTCCTGCATAAGCCATTATTGATACCCCACTGCCAGGTTCAAAAGCGGTGGAAGCATTTCTATTGCCGCTGCAAGAACCGCTGTTGCTATTAAATGTATGGTTTCCACCAAACTGATGGCCCATCTCATGGGCAACATAATCAATGTCAAAAGGATCTCCAACAGGTGAGGGTGAGCCTGTTACCCCTTTTGCTTTGTTGTTGTTAGAGCATACACTTCCAAGTGATGCTATACCACCACCACCGGTACTAAAAACATGACCTATGTCATAGTTAGCAGAACCAATTCGTGCGTTTACTATGCTTTGATTTTGACCTAACATTGTACTTCCATTGTTGTTAGAATAAGTGGTTGTGTTTGTAAAAATAAGTGTATCGGTATTGGCAACAAGCACCAATCTCACACCAACCTCCGTTTCGTAAACTAAATTTACTCTGTTCATAGAAACCACCATAGCAGACAAGGCTTGCTGCACCGAACCGCCGTGAAATGTAGTGTATTGGCCAGTGCATGCCAATGCTAAACGGTATGTTTTTAGGGTTTCGCCAATTGCTGCTGTTGTTTGAGAGCTTCTATGCAGATCAACTAAATTACTTACTAAATTATCTTCTTGTATCTCGCAAAAAAAACTGTGTGATGGGCTGCAATCATTTTTAGAGAATACTATAAATTGGCTGCTATTAGGCACTTGGTTTATAAAAACTATATCACTGGCCGATTTTATCATAGCATGTATTCCTTTGTAGGTAACATCAAAGCGAATAGCAGCGCTTTTATCTTTTATGCCTTGGCCAATATATGTTTTTAAAGTAGGATATTTTATTTCTAATTGTGGCTCAAAAATGGGCGATTCGTACACTAAAAAATCTTGTAAAAGTCCGCTTGCATCCGGGAAAGCAATAACTAAACCTGAGTTTGGAATATTTTTTTGGCTTTCGTTTTGAGCAGTTTGTAGTAGTTGTTGAAACACATTTTTATTGAGGCTGAATGATATGTATTTATTGGGGACAAATGTATTGTCAGATTCTATTTGTATTGGCCTTTCTGATTGTTTCCAATAAGAATTTGTTTGTGCATTGACATTAAAAAAAATTAAAATAAATGTGATTGAGCAAAAGAATTTCATTGTATGTTGTTGTTTATAAATTTAAAATAGGGCGCAATGATATGTAAAAAAAAACTTAGCAAAAATGATTTCGACCAATTAATTAATGAAATAGACAAAAGCACTGCAAAAAGTTTATTAAAATTTAATTTTATAATGAATTGGACATTTTCTGTTAGTTCTATGATAAATAAAAAGTTCTTGAAGTTTTTTTAATTTGGTGAATTTTTGCATTGAATAGAAATGGATGTT
>JBAXQC010000060.1:0-17027 GCA_037131955.1 Bacteroidota bacterium | reverse complement strand
AATTTGATTAGTTATTAAGAAGGGTTGCAGAAATGCAGCCCTTTTTAGTTTGGAATTTTGTAGAGATTAGTTGATGCTTCGAAAAAGCACTAGTTTTTAACTTGTTTCCATAAATTTTAAGTAGAAAAAAAGTTATGAGAACATTCCGAATTAATTGATTTGAAAGGATTTTATAAATTTGAGAGATGACTATTTATTAGCCCCCTCAAATTCTTGTAAACTCAATGAAATCAGTTGATTTGAACGAAAACATGGGATTCAAATCTACCGTTTTCTGATGTTTATTTTTAAAAACATGGTGTTTTTCCGGAGCGAAAAACGGCATCATTTTATCTGGTTATTTTTGTGCAGCAAAATGCGGGAACCTTTTGGGAAGATGAGAGTTTGGCTCGAATATCACCCAAAAGGTCGCAATTTTGCAAGCGAAAATAATTCCGACCATAGGAGGAAAGGATAAAATGAAGCCTTGATTTTTTTTGTTTACTTTTTTGCATCAAGGCAAAAAAGTGAATGGGTTTGGGTGAAACCCAATCAAAAAAAATTAAATAAACTCTTTGAGGTTCAAATATTTAGACATTCTACTACCCTAAAATTTCTGTTTTGTATTTGCATCTTTCTATGGATGCTTTGTACGTTTCAATTGACGTAGAATTTAATGAAGACCTTATGGCATCTTTATAGCAGGCAACTGCTTTGGTGTAATCGGATTTTAGTTCGTATAAAATTCCCATTTCGTTGTAGATGCTAGATCTTTCTATTCCTGTAATTGTAAGTGCTTGCTTTAGGTGAGCTTCTTGCTCTTCGTATTTACCCAATGTAGAGAGCAAAACAGAAAGATTAAAATAAACTGGAGTATAATTTGGTGTGTAGAAAATACATTTTTTATACATTTCTTCGGCCTTTTCTAGGTTTTTGTATTTGGTTTCAAAAATCCAACCCAAGTGGTTGTATGCTTTCCCGTATTCTGGATTTTCTATAATTATTCCCTCTAGAATTTGCATGGCATCTAATGTTTTTTTTTCGGCAATTAAGGCATCGGCTTCAAAAAACAATTCGTCGTATTTTAGTTGGTCTAGATAGTTCATGGGTAATTTTTTGTTGGGGATAAAAATAAAAAAGTTTTTTGGTTTTATTGAAAAAGGAAATATGTTGAATGGCGGTGAATGTCTAAATCAATAGGCATTAGCGAATAACCAAAATTTACAGTAAAAGCGAAATGAATTCAATTATTGAAAATTGAAGTAGTTAATCCAATGCTTCAGATAAAGTACCGACTGGTGTGTTATTTTTATCAATAAAAACCATATATTTACACTAACAATAAAAAACAACCTTAGCCTAAACCAAAAAAAATGATTGCTATGAAAAAACTACTTACAATTCTAGCAGCACTGATTATTAGTGCAAGCAATGTGGCTCAAGCCCAAGATTGCTTGTGGGCAAAATCGGCGGGGGGAACTGCTTCTGAAAGCGGAAATGGCACATGCACTGATGCCAGTGGCAATATATATGTTACAGGCTCCTTTACCAGTCCAACCATTACATTCGGTACAATTACATTAACAAACAGCACTCAGTTTGGCTTAAGCGACATTTATATTGTAAAATACTCTACAGATGGAACTGTTTTATGGGCAAAATCAGAAGGAGGTTCTAATAATGATAATGCCAAAAGTATTTGCACTGATACAAATGGCAACTTCTATATCGCAGGAAATTTTAGTAGTGATACACTTACGTTTGGAACAATTTCCTTAGTTAATTCTTTTATTTCTTTCAATTCTCCAAATGTTTTTATTGTTAAATACGACCCAAACGGCAATGTTTTATGGGCCAAGTCAGCTGGAGGTACTGAGGTGGATCAATGTAATAGTATTACTGCCGATGTTAGTGGCAATGTATATATAACTGGTTATTTCGAAAGTGATACAATAACCTTTGGAGCAAGTAGCTTTACAAATGCAAATTTTATTGGATTTCCTAGTGACGTTTTTATAGCAAAATACTCTACTGATGGGGATGTTATATGGGCAAAGGCGGCAGGAAGCACTTCTTTTGATATGGGTCAAAGTGTTTCAACTGATGCCAGTGGCAATGTTTATGTTACCGGTTATTATGGTGATTCAATCACTTTTGGAACAAATGTCTTAACTAATTCAGGTGTTTCAGATGTTTTTTTAGTAAAATACAATCCAGATGGCACAGAGCTTTGGGCAAAATCATTAGTTGGAGCTGGTGCTGATAATTGTTATTGTGCTTCAACCGATTTAAATGGTAATGTGTTTATTACAGGTACTTTTAATGGTTCAATGCTATCTTTCGGATCAATTACATTAAACAGCTCAGGAAACAACAATATTTTCTTAGCTAAAATTGATTCAGATGGAATAGTTTTGTGGGCAAAATCTGCAGGTAATCAAGATTATTTGAGGAGTTATAGTATTTCAACTGATCCGGAAGGAAATATTTATCTTTCAGGTAATTTGCCAATAGGAATAACAACTTTTGACACAACTACCTTAACCAATCCAAACGAAACAGAGTATGACATATTTATTATAAAATTCTCCTCACTCGGCACTATACTATGGGCAAACTCATCAGGAGGTAATAGGTCAGATGGAGCTTCTGGCGTTTGTACTGATTTAAACGGAAATGTATATTTAACAGGTTCTTTTTCAAGCCCTACAATTACCTTTGGCACAACTACTTTAACCAATCCAAATAATAGTTTATTTAATTCTGATATTTATATTGTCAAATACTCAGGAGTAAGCACTGGAACATCCGAATCCTCTGCCAACAACCAACTAATCATCTCCCCCAACCCCACCAACTCTAGCATTACGCTAAGTATGCCATCCCTAAAAAACAGTAAAGTATCCATCACCACCCTCACCGGCACAGAAGTAGGCAATTATAATACTGAAAACACCAGCACCCAAACCATAGACATAAGCCACCTTGCCAGCGGTGTGTATTTTGTAAGCCTAAAAAGTGAGGAAGGAGTATTAACTAAAAAGATAATTAAACAGTAAATAATCTTCGAGCAAAATCGGCAATTTGCTATGTATGAAGCCTATAATTCGCCTTGGCTGAATCGTTAAAACTACCAATTTAAAATTATTTACTTTCAGTTGTCATTTATCTACTAATAGTATAAAATTCTATTTTTGTAATTGGATATTTTATTGTGTGAGCAAACAAAATAGTAATAATTAGAAATAAAGATAAGTATGACATTTGATCAAGAATTTAAAACAGCATTAAAATTATTGCCCGATACAGAAAAAGATAAACTAATTTTAAGGCTACTGAAACACGATGTAAGCTTATCTAACCGACTCTATTTTGAATTGGTAGAAACAGAAACGGTTGAAGAAAAAAGAGAACAACTAAAAAGCAAGATTTCTAAATTTATTGAATTATGGAAATGCGAAAAATCCACTGCCATGCATATTTATTTTGATGCAAAATCAATTAGCGGAATGATTACTGAACATTTATACACTACCAAAGACAAGTATGGCGAAATTAGTTTGAGCTGCCATCTTATTTTAGGAATAATGGAAAGTAACAATCATAAAATTGGAGGTTTAATTCATGGCTATAACTACAAATTATATATTTATGTTTATGCCAAACTATTTAAAATTTTAATGCTAATACAAAAGCAACACACAGATCTTCATATAGAGTTTAAACAAGATATAGAAAGTATTGGCGAATACATTGGCAACAACCCTCCCTTGATGAAATTAGCAATAAACAATGGGCTAGACGTAAATTGGCTTACCTTATTTACTATTCCGCCAGATTTAAATGACATTTATAAGGATATACGCGATAGTGGATTTTTGAGGTAGATTAGTAGCCACTTAGAATCTTTTCTGTTTTTATGTCCTTTCACCAATTTTAATATATCCTAGGGAATATACAAACCATAAAGAAAATTTGCGTTAATCGTATTTCATATTAAAATCAATTTCTCAAAAAATATTTTAGCACGGTTTTTGAAAAATTTAAATTAGTTCATTTAGTATATTTTAATAACACAAATCTTAAGTCAAATAAAATAAATTAATTACAAACTTTTTTAAGCTATAAGTCCATTTTTTACTGCTTTTTACCAATATGTTAGAACAAAAGATGAATCAATCTAAAAATTTAATTTTTTAATGGTCCAATAATTTAAAACAAAATCATAACTGAATCGACATATAATCTATGACAAAAACTGCCATACTTTCTTTGAATGACACCTTAAGTGCTGAGCAAAAAATTGCACTTGTTTTTAAGAACGAAGCTTCAAAACTACTTTCTTTTATTAGAAAAAGAGTACCTACAAACGTAGATGCGGAGGATATTTTACAGGATGTTTTTTCTTCCTTTTCTGAAAATGTTTTGTTTGCCAACGAAATAAATTTTGCTGGCGCTTGGCTTTATAGAGTGGCAAAGAATAGAATTACCGATTTGTTTAGAAAAAAGAAACCACAGCTGCTAGAAGATGTTTTCTCTACTGCATATTCCGAAGAAGAAGATAGCAGGGGCTACGAAGATTTTATATCCGCAGGAAATCCTGAAACAGAAACCAAGCTAGAAAATAAAGGAATACTTTTGGCATTAAATACTGCATTAGAGAAGCTACCAATAGAGCAAAAAAATGTATTTGTTGCTACTGAAATAGAAGGAAAATCATTTAAGCAGATTTCTAACGAAACTGGTGAAAAAGTACCTACATTAATTTCAAGAAAAAGATATGCGGTTCTTTCACTAAGAAAAGATTTAAAGCATCTATACAATGAGCTTTAATTGCTTTTATACTTTATTGATTTTTAGCACATCTTGCTTTAGTTTTATCGTATAAATTTCTGAAATAACAAAATTTATTTGTTTCTTTCGGAAACGTAAATATTATTATTTCCCTTGTTGATTAGATTTATATATACAGTACAAAAAAAAAATAGTTCAATTAGAAATTATTTTCTTGTAATCTTTATTTTAATCAACTTTTTTAACGCCACATTTTCTACAGCACAAATCTATAATTTTAGAAATTATTCTGTTCGTGATGGTCTGCTGCAATCTACTGTAAGGGCAATTGCACAAGACCCAGAAGGCTATATTTGGTTTGGAACAGACGGTGGCCTTTCAAAGTTTGACGGTTTGTATTTTACCAATTATTCTAAACGCGAAGGCCTAATTGATGCTTCTGTAACTTCACTTTTTTGCGATAAAAGCGGAAGACTATGGATAGGTTTTGCAACAGGTAAATTAATGTATTTGCATGAAGGTAAATTTTTAGAGTTTCCCTTCAATAATATTGATTTGCCAAAGAGAATAAATAACATTACTCAAGATTATTTTGGAAACATTTGGATAGGAACTGATAATGCAGGTGCATTAAAAATAACTTTCGATAAAGCATCAGATAAATATACTTTAATATCCTATGGAATAAAGCAAGGCTTGAGTGATTTGGTAATTCAAATTTTACCATTAAAAAATAAATCCCTTTTAATCATTACAGATTTAGGTTTAAAAGTATATGATTCACAAAAAAATAATTTTGAATTTTTAAAAGAAAAAAATTTACCTGTCTATAATTATTCAAGCATTGCTCAAGATAAAAATGGGATAATTTGGTTGGGTTCATTTGATAAAGGTTTAATATCCTACAATCCAAATTCTCATGAAATAAAATTTGTAAGTGCAGAAAAAAATATACCAAACGAAATTATTAGCAGCATATACATTGATAATAAAAATAGAGTGTGGGCTAGCATTTGGAAAATAGGAATTGTGCTGCTTGATGGCGATAAATATGAATGGTACAATTCTCAGAATGGACTTCCAACTGATAGAATTTGGTCGGTTATAGAAGACAACGAAGAAAATATTTGGTTTGGTTTACAAGACAAAGGTGTTTGTGCATTTAGGGGAAACATGATTGCCCACATTAATAAAATAAATGGATTAGAAAATGAAGTTATAAATTCTATAACGCAAGATTTTAGCAACAATATTTGGTTAGCCACCAACGAAGGAATTTCTGTATTGAGCAACATTGGAAAAAGAAATTTTTCTGTAGAGAACATTAATGTTTCTGAATATTTTGGCAATAATTTGGTGAGTGCAATAGCAACTGGAAGCAATGGTTTAATTTATGCCACTGTTTTTAGAGATGGGTTGTTGGTAATAAATCCAAAGAACAAAGAAGTTCAAACTTTTCCTTTAAAAAGAAATTTAGCTAATGTTATAAAGTTTGATCAGCAAGAAAGACTTTGGATAGGTGGCAATGATGGACTAACTATTTTAGATAAAAATAGAGAGTTGGATAAAACACATTTGTTTAATTCTGATTATTTTTCTGAAAAACAAATTACCGACATACTAATGGCACGAGATAATTCTGTTTGGCTAGGAACAAGGGGAAACGAAGTGTATAGAATTTCAGGGTCTAAAATTTTGCACTACGGAATAAAAGATAGTTTAATGCATCCAAATGCAACCTCGCTTTCAGAAGACGAAAATGGAAACATTTGGATTGGAACCGAAGGTGGTGGAATGTTTGTTTTTGATGGAAAAAAAATCAGAAAGGATATAAAAACTTCAAAAATTAATTCCGACTTTATTACGTTAGTCAAAACCAATAAAAAAGAATTGTGGATTGGAACAAATCAAGGAATAAATTATTTTAGTGGACTAGACTATTTTACTTTTGGAAAGTATGAAGGATTTCCGGAAATGGAAACAAAATCTAATGCTGTTTTTTGCGACAAGCAAGGATTAATTTGGTTTGGAACAATTAACGGTGTAGTAAGTTTTGATTTCAGTAAATTTTTAATCAATAAAGTTCCGCCACAAGTTAGGCTTACCTATTTTAATATTTTTAACGAGAAATTTGATTACTCAAAAAGTTTAGAATTATCCTACAAACAAAATGAAATTGTTTTTCATTTTAAGTCAATAAGCCTAACAAATCCAGAAAATGTTCAGTATAAATATGTATTAGAAGGAAGCAGTTATTCTCAGGAGTGGCATACCATAAAGGAAACAAATTACGCTACTTATACTAATTTGCCTGCAGGCAATTATACATTTAAAGTAATGGCATGCAACAACAATGGTGTGTGGAATTCAACACCCACTATTTATAAATTCTCTATTAGTCCTCCCTTTTACAAAACATCTACATTCTACATTTTATTATTTATTGGATTGGTTGTTATTGTTGGAGGATATATAAGAATTAGAACAAGAAAATTACTAAAAGATAAAGCGCTTTTAGAAAAGCAAGTAAAAGACAGAACACAAGAAATAGAATTTAAAAATATAGAATTGCTAGAGACAAATAAAATTGTAGAGTTCAAGAACAAGGAAATTACAGACAGTATTGTTTATGCAAAACATATTCAACAAGCTATTTTGCCATCTAATGCAAGGTTTAAAGAGGCATTCCCAGAATCTTTTGTTTTGTATAAGCCAAAGGCAATTGTTAGTGGCGATTTTTATTGGTTTTCTGATATAACTAACTTAAAAGAAAGCAAGGGTGAAACACATCTGCATTTTCAAGCTCCAAGAGAAGATGAAAATATCAATTCCGGTTCAAATGAATTACACAAAGGACATACAGCCGATAGCGCAAAGATTATATTGGCTGTTGCAGACTGCACAGGGCATGGGGTTCCAGGGGCCTTTATGTGTATGGTTGGAAATTCATTGCTCAATCAAATAATTAATTTGGAACGTGTATTTGAGCCTTCTAAAATTTTAGATCTATTGCACCGTGGCGTTCAGGAACTGCTAAAGCAGAATGAAACTGAAGCAAGAGATGGAATGGACATTTCTATTTGCTCCATTGACAAAATTACCGGATTAGTAAAATACAGCGGAGCATTACGCCCTTTTTATCTTTTTAGGAAAATCACAAATGACGAATTTTCTTTTGAAACTTTTTCTCCCGATAAATTTGCCATTGGCGGAAGACAAATGGAAGGCAGAGGAGATTTTACAGGGCACGAAACTACATTAAACAAAGGCGACACCTTGTTTTTATTTTCAGATGGTTATCCCGATCAGTTTGGTGGGCCATTGGGTAAAAAAATAATGACAAAAAAATTCAAGGAATATTTACATTCCATTCAATCGCTAACTATGGAAGAGCAAGGAGAAAAAATGGATAACTTTTTTGAGGAGTGGAAAGGAAATACAGAACAGATAGACGATGTTTTAGTAGTAGGAATTAGATTTTAAATTAAAATAGAAATAAAAGAATGAAAAAAATTTTAGCAAACGATGGCATTGATGCTGTTGGAAAAAAAATATTGCAAGAATCAGGTTTTACTGTTATCACTGATAAAGTTGCTCAAGATAATTTAGCAGATTATATAAATTCAAACTCAATTGAAGTGCTCACCGTTAGAAGTGCAACAAAAGTTAGAAAAGACATCATTGATAGTTGTATAAATTTAAAATTGGTTGTAAGAGGTGGAGTAGGTATAGATAATATTGATGCAGAATATGCGAAAGAAAAAGGTTTAAAAGTTGCAAATACTCCTGCCGCTTCTTCTGACTCTGTTGCAGAATTAGTTATTGCAAGCATGTTTAGCATGTGCAGATTTTTGTACGACTCAAACAGAAAAATGCCAATTAGCGGCGCTTTAGATTTTAATGAATTAAAGAAAAAATACAGTGGAGGAAAAGAATTAAAAGGTAAAACTTTAGGAATTATTGGCATTGGTAGAATTGGTCAAGCTGTGGCTTCTAGAGCACTAGGATTAGGAATGAAGGTAGTTGCACACGACCCATTTGTAGAAAATACAACTATTAAAATTGAACTTGATGGAGTAGGACTAATAAATATTCCTATAAAAACTATTCCTCTTGGCGAGGTTTTGGCCTTTAGCGATTATATTACAGTGCATGTTCCAGGAGGAAGTTTAATAGATAAATCGGAAATTGCACAAATGAAAAATGGAGTGTGTTTAATAAATACCTCAAGAGGAGGTGTGATTAATGAAATGGCTTTAATTGAAGGATTAAATTCTGGTAAAATTGCACATGCAGCATTAGATGTTTTTGAAAATGAACCAACTCCCAAGTCAGAATTATTGTCTCATCCAAAAATTTCATTAACGCCTCACATTGGCGCTGCTACAGACGAAGCTCAAGAAAGAATTGGCTTGGAGCTTGCAAATATTATTGTTTCATTTTTTAAAGAATAAAAAATGGCCAACATCAAACCCTTTAGAGGAATAAGACCTTCAAAAGATAAGGTTCACCTGATTGTTTCTCAAAGTATAGATAGATATTCAAAAGCAGAAATGAATGTAAAAATGATTACAAATCCTTTTTCTTTTTTGCACATTATTAAACCAGAAAGTGTTGATGGAATAAAACCCCGCAGTGGTTCCAGAGAACAGCTTTTATTAATAAAAGAAAAATACTTATATTTTAAAAAAAAGAATTATTTAATTGCAGATGCCCAACCTTCTTATTATCTCTATCAACAAGAAAAGTGGGGGAGGAAATACACCGGTATTATTGCCGCAATATCAATTGACGACTATTTTAATGGAAATATTAAACTGCACGAACAAACTTTAACAGAAAAAGAAAATAAACTAAAAGAGTATTTAGAAATTTGTGATTTTAATGCAGAGCCTGTATGCTTTTCTTACGCAGCAGATGAGGAATGGGACAAGCAACTAGAAAAGTTTAAATTATTATCTCATGAAAATTTTTTTACTACTACCGATGATGTAACTCATACATTGTGGTGTATTAATAAAAAAGAAGACGTAGAAATTATACAAAATAAATTTAAAACATTAAGTGCGGTTTACATTGCCGATGGTCATCATCGTTCAGCATCTTCTGCCTTATTGGGACAATATCATAGAAGTCTTAAACCAAATTACAACGGCAATGAAGGTTTTAATTTTTACATGGGAATCTTTTTTTCGGAAACACACTTAGAAATTTTTGATTACAACAGAGTAGTAAAAGTTGCCAATGATATTAGTGATGAAGAAATAATAAAAAGAATATCAGAAAAATTTGAAGTAAAGAAAGTTGGCGTTCACGAATATCAATCAATGAGGCAGCATAATTTTAGCATGTATTTATCTGGTAATTTTTATTCTCTAAACATTTTACCGCAATTTTTTAATCCAGAAAATCCGGTCCAGAGCCTAGATTCATCAATTCTTTCGGAACAGCTTTTGAATCCTGTTTTTGGAATTAAAGATTTAAAAACAGACAAAAGAGTAGGTTTTGTGCCCGGAATTAAAAAAGGAGAGGAGCTTAAAAAATTAGTTGATAGTGGAAAATATAGAATTGCTTTTGGTTTGTATCCAGTATCTTTAAATCAACTAAAGAACATTGCCGATACTGGAAATATTATGCCTCCAAAAACAACTTGGATAGAACCAAAATTTAGAAGTGCTCTCGTAATTTATGATTTAAGCCAAGAAGGGTATTGATTTTAATACTGTGAAAGATATCTTAACATAATTCCTTTTAAAATAGTATAAATTGCCTAGTATTTCACTATTTTTGCACTCGCTAAAAAGAGATGGATTTAAAAAATAATTGGTGGAAATATTTAGGAATTGTTTTGGTTGCCTATACCTTATTTACAGGCTTGATTTCTCCTGTACCTTCATTGGTTATCTTGCACGAAACTATCAGAAATTTATATTTCCACGTAACCATGTGGTTTGCAATGATTATTGTGTTAACAATTTCAGTCTATCAAAGCATAAAATATTTAGGTAATTCAAAAATAGATACAGACGATATCGCCTACGAGTCATCAAAAGTGGGAGTTATGTTTGGCTTGTTAGGAGTTTCTACCGGTTCTCTTTGGGCAAATTTTACTTGGGGCGCTTGGTGGGTGAGCGATCCAAAATTAAATGGCGCAGCGGTAACTTTGCTTTTTTATTTTGCATATATCGTTTTAAGAAACTCTATAGACGACCCAGAAAAAAAAGCTAGAATTTCTGCTATTTACAACATTTTTTCATATGTGATGTTAATAGTTTTTTTACTTATTTTACCAAGAATGACAGATTCATTACACCCAGGAAATGGAGGAAATCCCGGTTTTAATCAGTACGATTTAGACAGTAAAATGAGAGCAATTTTTTATCCAGCAATTTTTGGGTGGACTTTGCTGGGTGTTTGGATGATGCAAATGGGAGTAAAGCTTAAAAAAATTGAAAGAATAATTAATTCAGCCAATAATTTTTGAAAATTTAAATTGAAAAAATATGACAAAAAAAATAACATCTAGTCCTTCAATAAAATTATTAATTCTTGCGTTTTTATTTCTACAAAATTTTGTAATGGCTCAAGAGAATAATGCAACTATAGAAATGGCAGATGTTATGAGAAGCAATGGAAAAATTTATGTTGTTGTTGGTGTTATTCTTATTATTTTTTTTGGCATTGTAACGTATTTGGTTGTATTAAATAAAAAGATAAACAACTTAGAAGCAAAATTGAAAAAATAATAAATGAAGAAAATTCACATCATAACCATTGTATTAATTGCTTGCACAATAGGAGTTATATTGGCCACAGTTTCCGATTCTAGCACTTATGCTAATTTTGCCGAAGCAAAAAAAAATCAAGATGAAGTTTTTCATGTGGTTGGAAAATTAAATAAAGAAAAAGCGCTAGAGTTTAATCCACAAGAAAATGCAAATCTTTTTTCGTTTTACTTAATTGATAATGCAGGGCTAGAAACTAAAGTAATTTATAATGGAAGTAAACCTCAGGATTTTGAAAGGTCAGAACAAATTGTAATTACAGGAAAATATCACGGAGAGCAATTTTATGCCGACAAAATTTTAATGAAATGTCCTTCAAAATATAACAACGGACAAACTGAAATTGAAGTTGCTTCAAACTCAAAATAAAACAGCATAAACTTTTTTAATGGAAATTAAATTCATTGGTGAACATCTCCTCCCTGGGCAATTAGGAAATTTTTTTGTAATTCTTTCTTTCGTTTTTTCAATTTTAGCAACAGTTTCTTTTTTCTCTGCTGCAAAAAATACTTTAGAAAATTCGTGGTTAAAATTAGCACGACTAAGTTTTAGAATTCATTCTTTTTCTGTAATCGGCATTATTGTTACTCTTTTTATAATGATTATGAATCATTATTTTGAGTACCAATATGTATGGCAACATTCCTCTAAAATTCTTCCTATGAGGTACATGTTATCTTGCTTTTGGGAAGGACAGGAAGGAAGTTTTTTGTTGTGGAGTTTTTGGCATATAATACTTGGTAATATTTTACTTAAAATTTCAGATTCATTTCAAGCTCCAGTAATGACTGTTGTTAGCAGCGTTCAGGTGTTTTTATCTTCTATGCTATTGGGAGTTTTTGTTTTTGACTACAGAATTGGTAGTAATCCGTTTTTATTGTTAAGAGAACATCCAGAATTCAGCAATTTACCATTTACAAAAGTGGCAAACTATCTAGAGAATTTAGACGGTAGAGGTTTAAATCCTTTGCTTCAAAATTACTGGATGACTATTCATCCTCCTACATTATTTTTAGGATTTGCATTAACACTTATTCCTTTTGCTTATGCAATTGCCGGACTGTGGAAAAGAGATTTGCACTCTTGGTTAAAGCCTGCTTTGCCTTGGACGTTTGTTTGCATTGCAATTTTAGGTACAGGAATTTTAATGGGTGGTGCTTGGGCCTACGAGTCTCTAAGTTTTGGAGGTTTTTGGGCTTGGGATCCTGTAGAAAATGCTTCCTTAGTTCCATGGTTAACATTAGTTGGAGCTGGACATCTAATGCTTATAAATAAAAATAAGGGTTCCTCTTTGCTTTCAGTATTTATCCTTACATGTCTTACGTTTATTTTAATTCTTTATTCTACTTTCCTTACACGAAGCGGTATCCTTGGCAATACATCTGTTCATGCTTTCACTGATTTAGGAATGAGCGGTCAGTTGTTAATTTATTTGTTGTGTTATATTTTTCTTTCATTTTTTCTACTCATCAGAAATAGGAATGCATTCAAATCAGATGAAAAAGAAGAAAGTATTTTTTCAAGAGAATTTTGGATGTTTGTTGGCGCTCTAATTTTATTGATCTCCGCTTTTCAGATTATATTTAGTACATCCATTCCTGTAATTAATAAAATATTTTCGTCAAATTTAGCTCCTCCTGCAAAGCCAATAGAACACTATAATTCTTGGCAAGTACCAATTGCTATTCTTATATGTTTGCTCATAGCATTTACTCAATTCCTAAAATACAAATCAACCAATTCTAAAGAATTTTTTAAATCTCTTTCGTTCTCATTTTTTGTATCTCTTGGTTTAGCAATGTTGTTTGTTTGGCAATTAGAATTAACAAAACCTTTTTATGCAGCATTATTATTTACCTCTTTGTTTTCTTGCATCTCTAATTTAGATTATTTTGTAAAAAAAGTAAAAAATAAATTATACAAAGGTGGTGCTTCTATTGCACACATCGGTATTTCTATGCTTTTGTTGGGTGCATTAATTTCTACTTCTAAAAGTGAAGTAATTAGCAGAAACAGCAGCGGATTAGATGTAAGTAAACTTGGGAAAGATTTTAATAATGCCGAAAATATTTTACTTAGAATTGGCGATACTCTAAAAATGGGTCCCTATTATGTTGCATTTAAAGGAAAAACACAAGAAGGATTAAACCACTATTTTCAAGTTGATTATTTTTCTAAACAAGAAAATGGAAAGCTAAAATTTGAGTTTGCACTAAAACCATTTGTTCAAACAAATCCAAAAATGGGAAATGCTGCAGAACCCGATACAAGGCACTATTGGAACAAAGATGTTTACACTCATATTACGTATGCCGATTTAAGCCAATTAAAAGGAGAAGAAGAAAGTAGCCAAGATTATAAAAATACTACTAACCATTCTATTGCAACAGGAGACACAATTTTTACTGCAAATAGTATAGTAATTTTAGATGCATTGTTTAAAGATGTAAAAAAAGAACAATTTAATTTATCTGATTCAGATATTGCTGTTGGTGCAAAAATTAGAGTAATTGATGTAAAAAGCCAAGTGAGATATGCTTATCCAATTTTTGTAATTTCTGGAAACCTAACCAATTCTATTTCTTCTAAAATTGATACTTTAGGATTAAAATTTGATTTTACAGGATTAGATCCCGAAACCGGAAAAGTTGATATTGTTGTTGCCGAAAAAGAAGATGCTGCTTCAAAATTTATTGTTATGAAGGCAATTATTTTCCCCTACATAAATTTATTGTGGATGGGTTGCCTAATAATGATTATTGGAACAATGATGGCAGTTGTAGGACGTTTAATGAAGAACTAAATTAAGTTCTTTTTTTATTTCTTTATTTACAATCAAATTATTTTATTTTGAATACAAACATATCATTCGAAAAGATTGCCTTAAGTTCAAGTGTAAAAATTACACAGGCAAAAGCCGTTTACCAATTAAATAAACAAGGGTTTACAATTCCATTTATTTCAAGATACAGAAAAGAACAGACCGGATCATTAAATGAAGTTGAAATTGAAACAGTAATTAACTCTATAAAAAAAGAGGAAAGCCTTATTGATAGAAAAAAGTATGTACTTCAAGTGCTTGAGTCCTTAGATAATAATAACCATAATTTAATATCATTGCTTGATGCATGCGAAACGATTGAAGAAGTTGAAGATTTTTACATTCCATTTAAAAAGCAAAGAAAAACTCTGGCCGATATAGCCATTGAAAAAGGACTTGAGCCGCTTGCAAAAATTTTATTGTTTAATTTAAAGGGCGACGATTCTAAGTTGACAAATGAATTTATTGCTCAAAATAGATTGCAGCTTAATATTGATGAAGCTATAGAAGGGGCTCAAAAAATTGTTGCCAAGTGGATAAATGAAAGTGCAGAAGTAAGAAAAAGAGTGAGAGAATTATTTAGAGAGAAAGGAATTTTACACTCCAATGTAATCTCTACAAAAAAAGAAGAGGCACAAAACTTTAAAGATTATTTTGATTTTACGCAACCAATAAAAAAAATTCCAGCTCATCGCTTATTGGCTATTTTAAAAGGGTATGAAGAAAAATACCTAAGAGTAAAAGTTGAACCAGAATTTTTTATGATTGAAAAATCAATGATTGATACGTTTAAATATGCCAATCAAAAATCAATAAATAGAAATTCAGAATTCTATTTGGAATGCATCAAAGATTCCTACAAAAGACTTTTGCAGCCTTCGCTCGAGAACGAAACATTAAACCATTACAAAGAAATTGCAGATGAAGTTTCAATTGAAATATTTGCCGGAAATCTAAAACAAATTCTTTTGGCGGCGCCAATTGAAGAGCAACCAATAATGGCAATTGATCCCGGTTTTCGCTCGGGGTGCAAGATGGTTGTGCTAAACGCTCAAGGAGATATTGAAGTAAACGAAACAATATTTCCTTTTGAAAAACAAAAAGAGGCAGTTTCTAAAATTTTAAATAAACTAGAGATTTATAAAATAAAAACTATCGCAATTGGAAATGGAAAAGGGGGCAGAGAACTACAAACTATAATTGAAAGATTAAAAATAAAAGAACTTAATTTAGTTATGGTAAACGAAAGTGGTGCTTCTGTTTATTCTGCTTCTTCCGCCGCTAGAGAAGAATTTCCAAATTTTGATGTAACTGTTAGAGGAGCAATTTCTATTGGAAGACGTTTATTAAATCCTATGGCAGAATTAGTGAAGATAGATCCTAAAGCAATTGGAGTAGGACAGTACCAGCATTTAGTTGACCAAAAATTATTGCAAGAAAAACTAGAGCAAGTGGTTTCTAATTGCGTAAATCAGGTAGGAGTAAATATAAACAGTGCAGGAAAGTATTTATTAAAATATGTTTCAGGAATTAACGACTCTCTTGCAACTAAAATTGTAGATTATAGAAAAGTAAACGGAAGATTTAAAAATAGAATGGAACTTTTAAAAATTGAGGGATTAGGAGATAATAAGTTTTTACTTTCTGCCGGATTTTTAAAAATAGAAAATGCCGAAAACCCTCTGGATTCAACAAGAATTCACCCAGAACATTATTCAATTGTTGATGAAATTAAAAAGGAATTAGGCATTGTTAAACACGATTTCAATCAATTAAAATTAAAAATAGATTCTGTAAATTTTGAAAAATATTATTCAAGTGAAGTTGGTAAGGAAACATTTTTAGATATCGTAGAAGAAATA
Source organism: Bacteroidota bacterium (assembly GCA_037131955.1). GTDB lineage: Bacteria > Bacteroidota > Bacteroidia > UBA4408 > UBA4408 > CAIMMJ01. The sequence goes on along the minus strand of JBAXQC010000060.1, from coordinate 786 downwards.
AAAGAGCCTGGAAAAGAAATTAGAAAAAAAAGTAGAAGAGTTAAGTTTAAAAAAGATGTTACAAGTATAAATCATTTGCACGAAGGAATGGAGCTAGAAGGCATAGTTACCAATATTACAGCGTTTGGATGTTTTGTGGATATTGGTGTTCAAGTAAATGGTTTAATTCATATTAGTAAATTATCTTCTAACTTTATTTCATCACCAATTGAAATTATTTCTATGAATCAAATTGTACTTGTAAAAATATTCTCGGTAGAAATTGATCGAAAAAGAATTCAACTAGAATTAATTTCTATGCTCTAATTATTTTTTGAAAATTAAAATATAAAAATTGATTAACCTTTAAAACACTTGTAAAATTAATGCATACAGAGTTTTTTAAAATTTAAAATTTTAATAATAAATTTGTGTTTTAGTTTTTCGTTTTCAATTAAAAAAATAAAAAGTTGATAACTAACAAAATTGTGTTAATAATTTTTATGCTTAAAAACTTTTGTAGTGTTAATCAATTCATTTTCTTTGTATCAACTAATTAAATAATGGACCTTTAAAAACAAAAAAAATGGCCACAAAAAAAACAACAAAACCAGCTGCTAAAAAACCAGCTGCTAAAAAACCAGCTGCTAAAAAAGTAGTAGCAAAAAAACCAGCTGCTCCAAAAAAAGCAGTAGCAAAAAAAGCAGCTGCTCCTAAAAAAGTAGTAGCAAAAAAAGCAACAGCTCCTAAAAAAGCAGTAGCAAAAAAAGCAGCAGCTCCTAAAAAAGCAGTAGCAAAAAAAGCAGC
>JBAXQC010000059.1:0-17052 GCA_037131955.1 Bacteroidota bacterium | reverse complement strand
TCTCTGCTTCTATTTGTGGTACGTTTTAAACTTTTACCTATTCTTGCTATTAAAAATCCGGCAATGGGGAACAGCACAAACACAAAAAGAGTAAGTTGCGGACTCATAAATACTAATGCAAATAAATATAAAATAATTGAAAAAGGATCTCTAAAAATCACCTCTAATGTTGCCATAATTGACCACTCTATTTCATGAACATCAGATGTCATTCGTGCCATAATATCGCCTTTTTTCTCCTCCGAAAAAAAAGACAGAGGAAGAACTAGGGTTTTATCAAATAAATTTTGTCTCAAATCTTTTACAACATGATTTCTGAGCGGAGCAAGAAAAAACATTGCAAAATACTTGAACATATTTTTAAGAAAAAAAAGTATTACTACCAAAACACAAATCAATACCAATGTATGTTCCTTGCCCTCTTCAACAATTGTATTGGTAAGATAGTAGTAAAAGTTTTCTATGAGTGAACCCATAGAAAGCTTGAGCTCTGGCTGCCCTTTTGCCATTTTTTCTAAATAATCGTTTTGCCCTTTTAAAAACAGCAAATCTAAAAATGGAGCTATCATTGTTAAAGAAAATAAGGAAAAAACTACAAAGAGCAAATTAAACAAAGCATTTAAAATTGCATACCTTTTATAAGGTTTTATTAGAGCTAAAATTTTTAAATAGTTTTTCAAGAATTATTTTTTTTCAAATGTAAGCAACACTGCACTGATTTTAGTACTTTTGCAAATCAAATAAAAAAATAAATGAAAAACTTTAAACTAACTATTTTTTTCTGTTTTCTATCATTGTGGCTTCTATCCAATTTTAATACAAAAGCACAAGTAAATTATTTGTTAGCTCTAAATTTACGCACAAATATCAATACTACAACGCAACCAGATACATTACCCGCAGTGCAAACAATTATTTATTTTAACCCCAACGCATCCGATGGATATAATTCAAGCTTTGATGTACCCTATTTCCCTGGAACAGGAGCGGGAATTTGGTCAGCAATTGGTACAAGCCAGGTGGCTATAAATGTTCAGGGCGGTTTTACTTATGATAGAATAATAAGATTGGGAGTAACTTTTCCAACTAATCCCGGAACTTGTAGATTTACTGTTAGCGATAATCCGGAATTTATTGGCACTTCAAATTTAATTTTGGAAGATACATTGCTAAACATTTTTCATGATTTAAGGGCAAACCCTAACTACAACGTAAATTTATCGCAAGGAACATATCTAAACCGATTTAAACTTCATTTGGGGCCTTCTGCAACCGCAAGTTATACATCAAATTGTACCCAAAGCAACCTAATTCTTACCAATAATTCTTCCTTACCGGTAAATTACTATGTGTTAAATACTGCCATGGATACTGTTTTAAGTGGTGTGGGTTTGGCTTCAAATTCAATTACTAACTCAGTTCAACCTGGAACATATTATGTAGCTTTTACTAGAGGAATTTATTCAAGTATTGATACAGTCAACGTAATCTCTCAATTTCCAAATGTTGATTTAGGACCTGTTGCTCAATCGAGCTGTCAAAATTTAACTCTTAATGCTGGATACCCGGGAGCCACTTATCTTTGGCTGCCAAGTGGTGCAACTACTCAGACAATAGATGTGGTTAATTCAACCAATAATATAACTGTTACAGTAACAAATGTATGCGGCACAAGCACCAGTAATTCTATTTCAGTTACTATAAATCCTGATTTACCTGTTGATTTGGGTAGCGATGTTGTTTCATGTAATTATGTATTACTTGATGTTTTAAATCAACCTGTAAATTCATCCTATGTTTGGTCAGATGAAAATGGATTTATTATAGGCACATCGCAATCAATTAATGTTTTATTCAGTGGTGTTTATTCAGTATTAGTATCAACTTCAGAGGGTTGCTCAGGAACAGATTATGTTAATGTAACGATAGAAAATTCATTCCCAGCTGTAGACTTAGGAGATTCAAATCAATCGAGCTGCCAAGCCATAGTTCTTGATGCAGGAAATAGCGGGAATAGTTATGTTTGGAGTACAGGACAAACAACACAAACAATAGAAATAACTTCTACAACCAATAATATTAGCGTTGATGTTACAAACAGCTGCGGAACAACTACAAGCAATAGTGTTAATCTTGGTGTATTTACTCCTCCTGTGGTAAATTTAGGACCAAACATTTCTCAGTGTGAGGGTATTGTTACACTTGATGCCCAAAATACAGGACAAAGTTTTTTATGGAACAATGCAAGCACAAGCCAAACGATAGAAACAAACACAAGTGGCGTGTTTGCTGTTATTGTTAGTGATGGAAACGGTTGCAGCAGTTCTGATTCAATAAATGTTATCATTTCAAGTTTAACCATAAGTGGAGAATTAATTGCATCTTCAAACATTGTTGACGTTTCAGATCAAATTGACATAACATTTAATTTAAATATTATTGGTATAGCAGATTCTATTGTGTGGGATTTTGGAGACGGAGATACACTGCACAACTCTCTATCTGTAAATCATTTCTTTGCCACAGAAGGTGTTTATGATGTAACTGCCACAATATATAATAACGCCTGCACATTGATTCTGCAAACTCAAATAATTGTTTCAAATACAACGTCAAGTACATTTACCTCGCCTTCTTCATTTCAATTTAAACTATTGGAAAATAAGTTTATAGAAATTACAAACGTAAAAAAACAACAGAATATTGTACTTGATATTTATTCCATCGATGGAAAACTAATATCATCTGAAATAGTAACAGCAAACCAAAACTCAATTAATTTGATGCCAATAAATGAAAATTTAAATTCAGGTTTATATGTACTGAAAGTAAAATCAAATAATTTTGAACTAAATAAAAAATTTATTGTCTCACATAACTAATACAAAACAGAAATTTTTTTCTAATTCTATTTATGCAATTTAAACATTCAGAAAATACAGAAACCTTAAAAGCTGTAGAAGAAAAAGTTATTTCTAAAAAACAAAATTCAATAATAATTTACAACGACGATGTAAACACATTTGACTTTGTGATAAACTCATTAATTGAAGTTTGCGAACATAATTTAATTCAGGCTGAACAATGTACATTTATAATTCACTACAAAGGTAAATGTGAAGTAAAAAAGGGAGATTTTACAGAATTGAGACCCATCAGAAACGAATTAACCAAAAGAGGTTTAACCGCAGTAATTGAATAGAACAAATTTATAAATGATGAAAGATTTATTTGAAAAAATAAGAGAAAATCGTGGACCTATTGGTCAACATGCAAAAGAATCTCATGGCTATTTTACATTCCCAAAATTAGAAGGAGAAATTGGGCCTCACATGATTTTTAGAGGAAGAAAAAGATTAAACTGGAGCCTTAATAATTATCTAGGCTTGGCAAATCATCCCGATGTAAGAAAAGCTGACACTGAAGGTGCCGCTCAATTTGGTTTTGCATCTCCAATGGGAGCAAGAATGATGAGCGGAAACTCAAATTATCATGAGCAACTTGAAGCTGGATTATCTGCTCTTGTAAAAAAAGAGGATACCATTCTGTGTAATTTTGGCTACCAAGCTATACTTTCCGCGATTGATTGTTTGGTTGATAGGCGAGACGTTATAGTTTACGATGCAGAATCTCATGCCTGTATTTTAGATGGAGTAAGACTTCACATGGGAAAGAGATTTGTGTTTAAACACAATGATGTGGAGGATTGTGAAAAACAACTGCAAAGAGCAACAAAACTGGCAGAGGAAACTGGTGGCGCAATTTTGGTAATAACCGAGGGTGTTTTTGGAATGAGAGGCGACCAAGGTAGACTTAAAGAAATTTGTGCACTTAAAAATAAATATACTTTTAGATTACTAGTTGATGATGCTCACGGAATAGGAACATTGGGCAAAACAGGCGGTGGAACTGGCGAGGAACAAGGTTGCCAAGATCAAATAGACATTTACTTTGGTACCTTTGCTAAATCCTTTGCACTAATTGGTGGTTTTATATCCAGCGACGAAAATATTGTTGAGTACTTAAGATACAATATGAGGTCGCAAATATTTGCAAAATCTCTTCCCTTAGCGCTGGTTTTAGGTGCATTAAAAAGGTTGGAACTAATAAATGCTCAACCACAACTAAAAGACAAGCTGTGGGAAATTACCAATGCTTTGCAATCTGGTTTAAAAAATGCAGGATTTGAAATTGGTTTAACCAACTCTCCTGTTACACCCGTTTATATGAACGGTAGCATTCCGGAAGCAACAAATTTGATTATGGACTTGAGAGAAAATTTTGATATATTTTGCTCAATGGTTGTATATCCAGTTGTGCCAAAAGGTATGATAATATTAAGATTAATTCCAACAGCGGTTCACACTATGGAAGATGTAAATTATACCATTGAATCATTTTCTAAAATTATTCACAAATTAAAATCTGGTCAATACATGAGCGATAAAATCGCTGCAGTTTAAGAAATACCAAAAACTTTTATCTTTTATATATGAAGCAACTAATTGCAATTACAGTTTTAAGCTTACTAACATTAGCCACTTATGCACAAAAGGATACATTGTGGAAAAAAAGTGGCTTTATTGGTTTGAATTTTAATCAAAGTTCATTTGTAAATTGGGCACAAGGTGGTCAGAGCAATATTTCGGGTATTGCAATATTCAATTACAAGTTCGATTATAAAAAAGATAAAATCGATTGGAAAAATGAATTGAATATGGCCTACGGTACTATTAAAAATTTTGATATTGGCTCCACTAATCAAATAGATAATTTTTGGAGAAAAAATGAAGACAGATTGCTTTTTGAAAGCAGATATACTAAAGAGGCTGGTGGCAAATGGAAGTATGCCAGTATTTTTACATTTTATACACAATTTGACAAAGGGTATTTGCCCCCAGACTTTGAATCTCAAAATTTTAAATCAGATTTTTTAGCACCGGCATTTGCTACTATATCTTTAGGTATGAAATATAAACCTACATCTTATTTTGATGTTTATTTTTCTCCTGCATCTGGCAAGTTCACATATGTAAGAGTGCAATCTTTAGCCGATCAAGGATTATTTGGAGTAAAGAAAGCAGATTTAGATCCTGTTACCAATTTACCAATTGCCGGAACTGGAAGTAACTTTCGCCCAGAATTTGGAGCTTCCATGATATTAAATTTTAATAAGAAAGAACTTATAAAAAATGTAGATGTTTCGTCAAACCTAACTTTGTTCAATAACTATACAGATTCCAGAAAAGAAAACAGAAAAAATATTGATGTAATGTGGAATTGGAACATCCTTATGAAAGTAAGTAAATACATTACCACAAGTATAATTGGGCAAATGGTTTACGACGATGACATTTTAGTGCCAAGAAAAACAGAGGCGTTTAAAGATGCAAATGGAATTGTAAGCTATAAAACTACTAGTGGGAAAGGAATACAATTAAAAAATATTTTAGGCGTAGGATTTAGTTATAAGTTCTAAGTTATTACACATTTATTTTGGTATTTTTTAATTTGTTAGAGCCACTTTTTGCTAGCTCCAACTCTTTTTTAAGGTAAACTCCGGTATGGCTAATTTTTGATTTTACAAGTTCTTCGGGAGTGCCTTCAAAAATAATTTTGCCGCCTTTATCACCACCTTCTAAGCCCATGTCTATAACGTAGTCGGCAACTTTAATGATATCCATATTGTGTTCAATAACTAATACAGTATTGCCATTTTCAACTAATTTATTTAAAACCTCTAAAAGAATTTTTATGTCTTCAAAATGGAGACCTGTTGAAGGTTCATCTAATATAAAAAATGTATTTCCAGTATCTTTTTTAGACAATTCGGAAGCTAATTTTATTCTTTGTGCTTCTCCCCCACTGAGCGTTGTAGATTGTTGCCCAAGAGTTATATAACCCAATCCCACATCATTTATAGTTCTAATTTTTTGAAGAATAGAAGGAATATTTTTAAAAAATTCTACAGAATCTTCAATGGTCATGTCTAAAACATCACTTATTGATTTTCCGTGGTATCTAATTTCTAAAGTATCTCTGTTGTATCGTTTACCATTGCAATCTTCGCACAGCACATAAACATCAGGCAAAAAATTCATTTCAATAGTCTTTAATCCAGCACCTTGGCATGTTTCGCAGCGTCCGCCTTTTACATTAAAAGAAAATCTACCGGGTTTGTAGCCTCTAATTTTAGATTCTGGTAATTCAGAAAATAAACTTCGTATATCTGTAAAAACGTTAGTATAAGTAGCAGGATTTGATCTTGGTGTTCTACCAATTGGCGCTTGATCTATCTCAATAACCTTATCAATATTCTCCAAGCCTTTTATTGCAGTATATTCCAAAGGATTTTTTACAGCATTAAAAAAATGTTGATTTAAAATTGGATACAAAGTTTCATTAATTAGGGTAGATTTACCACTTCCCGAAACCCCTGTAACACATATAAATTTTCCTAATTCTAAAGATATATCTACATTTTTTAGGTTGTTACCCTTTGCTCCTTTGAGAATTAATTTTTTACCATTTCCTTTTCTTCTAAATTTGGGAATTTCAATAGATAAATCGTTTCGTAAATACTTTCCTGTTAATGAATCAGAATGTGAAACTTCAATTGGAGTTCCTTCTGCCACTATTTTTCCTCCGTGAATTCCGGCTTTTGGACCAACGTCAAATACATAATCCGCACATTCAATCATTTCTCTGTCGTGTTCAACAACAATTAGAGAATTTCCAATATCTCTGAGAGTTTTAAGGGCCTCAATTAATTTAGTATTGTCTCTTTGGTGCAAACCAATGCTAGGTTCATCAAGAATATACAAAACACCCACCAATTGAGAGCCAATTTGAGTTGCCAACCTTATTCTTTGTGCTTCGCCACCTGATAAAGTGTAAGAACCTCTATTCAATGATAAATAGTCTAAGCCTACATCTAATAAAAAACCAATTCTGTTTCTTATTTCTTTTAAAACTTCTTCTGCTATAATTTTTTTATTTCCTTCGAGTCTAGATTCCAAATTAACTAACCAATTTTTTAAATCAATTATACTCAGATTGGCTAACTCAGAAATATTCTTTCCATCAATTAAAAAATACAAGGACTCTTTTTTTAAGCGTGTTCCATTGCAGGAAGGACAAACAATTTTATTCATGAAACTCTCAACCCATCTGTCTATCGTTTTTGAATTTAATTCCTCTTGCTGCCTTATTAAAAAATTTACAATTCCTTCGAATTTTGGTGTGTTTTTTAAATTAGTAAAAGTTTCAGAATTTACTGATGATTCTGTTCCAAACAAAAGGATAGAAATTGCCTCTTCAGAAAATTCATGCAATGGTTTTTCTATGGAAAACCCTAAGGATTTTGAAATAATATCAACTTGATTAAAAATCCAATTATTTTTGTATTCGCCAAGGGGCGCCAAACCTCCTTTTTTTATAGAAATTTTTGAATCAGGTATAATCTTGCTTTTATCTATTTCAGAAACATTTCCAATACCATTGCATTTTGAACAAGAGCCTGCCGGAGAATTAAATGAAAAAATGTTAGGAGCAGGATCGTCATAAGAAATGCCGGACGTTGGGCAAACAAGTGCACGAGAGAAATAACTAACTTCATCGTTCTCATGATTTAAGATCATCATAGAACCTTTAGATAGTTTCATTGCACTTCGTAATGACTCGGTAATTCTTTGCCTGAGGCTTTCACTCACTTCAATTCTATCTACAACTACTTCAATGTTATGAGTTTTATAGCGATCTACTTGCATTTTAGCTTTCAGCTCTTTAATCTCTCCATCAACTCTTACTCTTATGTATCCTTGTTTAATTATTTGGTCAAACAATTCTCTGTAATGGCCTTTTCTTGATTTAACAACAGGCGCTAAGAAGGAAATTTTTTTTCCATCAAATTTTTCTAAAATTAATTGTATAATTTGATCGTCAGAAAATTTAACCATTTTTTCTCCCGTAACGTATGACACTGCTTCTCCTGCCCTTGCAAACAACAGCCTAAAAAAATCATAAATCTCTGTTATTGTCCCAACTGTTGATCTTGGATTTTTGCTTGTAGTTTTTTGTTCTATAGAAATAACCGGGCTTAAACCTGAAATCTGATCTACATCAGGTCGTTCTAAATTTCCTAAAAATTGTCGGGCATACGAAGAAAATGTTTCAACATATCTTCTTTGTCCTTCGGCATAAATTGTATCAAAGGCTAAAGAAGATTTTCCACTTCCACTAAGCCCTGTTATAACTACTAAACTATTTCTTGGAATCTTTACGTCTATATTTTTTAAGTTATGAACTCTTGCTCCGGTTACTTCTAAAAAATCAAAATTATCAGCTTTCTTTTTGTTCATTCTTAATTTGTGTTGTGTCTTTTATTTGTTGAAGTTCTTTTATAGAATCTTTGATTTGTTTAGTATTTTGGGAAATAGGGTTCTGAAAAATGAATCCAAAATTAACCAATATTTTTTTGTAATTGGGATTTACAGGAATTAAAATTTTACTTTTTTTATTTTTGTTTGATACAATTGTATGTCCAACATACCAAGGATTGAACAACAAAAAATCATTAATGTTCATATTATAAAACTGAGCAAATTTTTCTATGTTAGTTACTGTAGAATCCACGAATAGCTTTTTTGTTTCTATTTGCTTTAACAACTGATTTTTTTTAATTATTACTCCATATTTTCTTGGGTTAGAGAGTAAAGTTTTTGCTGCTAAGGCACGAAATAAATATTTAGATGTTTCTTTGCTTAAAATTAAATCATAATAATTTTGATTATCTTGTTGTTTAATTTTACGTTGAATGCCATTTATACCCATGTTATAAGATGCAGCAACCAATGTATAGCTACCTAATAACTTGTAAGCATCTTTAAAATATCTACACGCAGCATACGTAGATTTTTCTAAATCATATCTTTCATCTAAATTCTCATTTACTATTAATCCATAATTTTGGGCAGTAGTTGGTATGAATTGCCAAAAACCAGCAGCGCCGGTTCTTTGCATTTTGTTGTTTACCAAGCCACTTTCAACTACAGCCAAATATTTAAAATCGTCGGGAATATTTTCATTTTTAAGAATTTTTTCAATCATTGGAAACCAATAGTAAGACCTCTGATAGAAGAGCTTAAGCTGTGAATCCCAAAAGCTGTTGTATGAGAATTCTTTTTTTAATAAATCTAATACTTTAGGGTTATGAATTGGCACATTCTCATTTGCAAAATTTATACTTTTTGGAACAGAAATAGAGACAACTCTAAAAAATTTAGACGATTCAGAAGAGTTTTGAGAAGAAAAAAAAATACTAATTATTTTAAATACCGATATGATGAAAAAGAAAATAACAAGGGATAAAAAAAATTTTTTGTTTTTTATTTTCAATCTATCAAGATTTTCTCTTCTTTCTTTTAACGAGCCAAGTTGTAGAGTATAGCAAAAACAAAAACAAAAAGAAGTACAATGAATAGATAAATATTCTATTTAAATTCCAATCGTAATTAGAAATCATTGTATATGCAACAAATAAAGAAATACCAGAAATTAACATCATAATTAAGGCTACTTTTTTTTCAGAAAAACCTAAATAGGACAAATGATGAGTTGTATGATCTTTGCCTCCAACAAATGGAGATTTTTTTGCAAGCAGTCTGTTTATGGTAACTGTTGTTGTATCACAAATTGGCACAATAAAAACAATAAGAGTTAGCAATACCTTTTTTGTGGGGTGATGAAGAATGAAATCAAATGGTGTTTCCCAAAAGCAAATTATTCCTAAAGCTCCTAAAAGTGCCCCAAGAAATTGCGAACCTGTATCGCCCATATAAATTTTGGAAGGGTTCCAGTTGTAAAACAAAAAACCAATTAAAGCGCCAAGTGTACCAATAGATATATAAAAGAATATGGCTTCTTGTGCTTTTGTTATATAAAGTACCATTAACACACCAATTATAATAAAAATGGATACCGAAGTTGTTATTCCATCCATATTATCTAACATATTAATGGAATTCATTATTCCAACAATCCAAAAAACTGTGAGAATTTGATTAAATAATAAATTTTCTGAAATATGAATCAGCGTTCCTGAAAAAATTAAAATTAACCCACAAGATATTTGACCCAACAGTTTTAAAATTGGTTTTGTGTTATATGCGTCGTCTGCCAAGCCTATAAAAAAACCTAGTGTAGACGACATAAGTATCCCAAGCAATTGTTCATTATTTAAAAAAGATTGCCTTTCAGAAATAATTGCATAAAACGCAATTGAAAGAAGAAAAACGATATAGAAGGAAAAACCTCCTAATGCTGGTTTGGTTGTACTTGCCCACCGGATTTGTTCATTTTCTATGTTTCTCATTCCTAAATTTCTTGAGAACCTTAAGAACAATCCATTAATCAAAAAAGAAACTAAAATTGATATTACAAATAATAAAATAGCTTTAAACATTCGATATTCTAAAACTTCAAATTTAAAAATTACTTACAAAAGTATCAAATAATTGTCCTATTTTATCTTTTTCTGATAGCATAGGGTTTTCTATGTCCCAGTTAATATTTAAATCTGGATCGTTCCACAAAAGACAACCCTCACTTTCCTTATTGTAATAGTTTGTGCACTTGTAAAAGAATATGGTATTATTTTCTAGAGTTTTAAAACCGTGAGCAAATCCAACTGGAATAAATAGTTGATTTTTATCAATTCCATCCAATATAATAGAAAAACTTTTTCCATAAGTGGGTGATTCTTTTCTAATATCAACTGCCACATCTAAGACAGATCCTTGAATTACAGAAACTAATTTTGCTTGGGCATAAGGTGGGTTTTGAAAATGTAAGCCTCTTAATACGTCTTTTTGAGATAATGATTGATTGTCTTGAACAAATTCTAAATCATTTCCTAAAACATCAAGTTTAGACCTATTAAAAGACTCAAAAAAATATCCTCTATCGTCTCTAAAAACTTTAGGTTTTATAACTACTAAATCTTTTATTCCTGTTTCAATAATTTCCATAATTATTTGCTAAAAAACTTTCCAAAAAGCGATTTGTCATTTTTATGCGGCAAATCTTCGTAATATCCATATCCATATCCATAACCGTATCCATAACCGTATCCATAACCGTATCCATAACCGGGGTTAAGTTGATCTACACCATTAAGAATTACCGACATATTTTTAATGTTGTATTCATCTATTAAATTATTAATTTTTTCGAAGAAAAATCTTTTAGAGTAGTTAGACCTAAACACAAAAATTGGGTAATCTGCTTTTTGTATATTGGCAATACCATCAGATACAATTCCAATTGGAGGATTATCTAAAATTATTACGTCGTATATCTTCTTTAAGTCTTCAAGCAAAATATCCATGTTTCTAGAAATAATTAATTCTGCAGGATTAGGCGGAATTGGACCAGCGGTAATAAAATCTAAATTTCCTAAATTACTTTTTTGAATACAGTCTTCAACAATATCTTTTTTTATTAAAAGAGTACTCATTCCTTTTAAGTTTGGTGCATTAAAACCTGCATGAATTTTAGGTTTCCGCATATCTAAGTCTAAAATTATTACTTTTTTTCCAGCAAACGCAATTATTCCTGCGAGATTTATTGCAATAAACGTTTTTCCTTCACCTGAAATAGTTGAGGTAATAGCTATAACTTTTGATTCCGACTCGGAAGAAATAAACTGCATGTTAGTTCTTATAGATCTAAATGCTTCGGCAATACTAGATTTTGGATTGTTATCGACCAATAACTGAGAAACAGGTATTTGTTTTTTGTAAGTTGGAACAAGTCCTAAAATAGACAAATTTGTATATTTTTTAATCTCATTTGTGGAGGTAATATTGTTGAACAAGAAATATTTAATTACAACAAGAGAAAGCGATGCCAGAAGACCGATTATAACAGCAACTAAAAATATATTATTTTTATTTGGGTAAAGCGGAATTTGCGAAGGCCTAGCTTTTTCTAAAATTTCGTTAGTAGAAACAAATCCGGCAATAGATATTGAATATTCCGCCTTTTTCTGTAAAAGTAAATTGTAAAAATTTTCATTTACCGTATAAAGTCTGTTTATTTTACTAAATTTTAGCTCAACATCAGGGATGTTATTCATTTGAGATTGAGTTTCGGATATTTTATCATTAATTATCGATTCCTTCTCTTGAATATTCTTTTTAATAAATGCAAGTTGTTTAAAAAGCAGTTCTCTTTTCTCTTTAATTTTTGTTTCCGTAAACTTTATTGCAAAGTTATTTGTAGTAGACTCAATCAATAATTTATCTCTTTGTCGAATAAGATTTTGAATTTCATCAATCAGCGGTTTCAACGGAGACTCAAATTTGCTATCATCGGCTAGCCAAAAAATGTTATTAAAATCTGCATTTGATTCATTTAAATTGGCTTTTTCAATTTCATCAATTAATAATTTATCTAATTGAATTGCCTGAACCTGCTTTTCCAGCAAATTAATTTTATCAATAAATACATTTTCATACTTTGTTAAATTTGTAGTTTTTAATTCCTTTTTTAAATTCTGTAATTGTCCTTCATAGTCTTTAAGGTATTCATAAACATTTTCTAAAGATTTATCAATAAAAGTCAATACCTTTTTGGTACTTTCACTTCTTTTTTGTACGTCGTACATTTTAAAATCGTCAGCAATTTGATTGACAATGTCGGTACATTTTTGTGGATTATTTTGTTGAAGGGAAATTTGAACTGTTTTGGCTGCTGAATTTAAAACAATAACTTCAAGTTTAGGCATGTAAGGCCCCGCAATATTATCTGGATCATTAATTGTGAAATAAAATCCTTTTTCTTTTATTTTTGCTTGCTGATCTTTTACGTCGTTAAAATTCTTTACTCCAATTTTTGCAACAAAAAAATCAAAATCACCCCAATTATCTGTTTTATATTTTTTGACTATTTTTTTTCCTCCAACATTAAATTCTAGAGAGTATGAAAATGGATTAGAGAATTTTATGAATATAGGTGTTCCGTATATTCTTGGATTTTTTGCCTTAGCTTTAACTATATATGGAGTAGAAGTATAAGTTTCATTGGCTTTAAAGGTACCTTTTGTAAAATAGTTAATGTCAATTGGTAGTTTGCTTAATGTATTATTTAAAAATTCTTTAGATCTGATTAGCTCTACAATACCGGCTAATCCGTCTTCTGAATCCATAATATCTTTTACATTTAGTATGTTTTTGGCGCTATTTTGACTACTTATTTGAATAATACTGCTAGCGTCATAAATTTCTGTTTCGTACCTAACATATAGAAAGGCCGATGTTAAGGTTATAGTAAAAAAAAGGCCTATAAATATAGCATTTTTCCTTACTATATAAAAGAATAATTGAGGGTCAAACTGATCACCAATAATTGAGCCTATTTTAGTCCTCTCCATTATTTAAACCTGAGAAAAACGGTATATGAAATTAATAAAGTATTTAATATTGAGAAGTAAGGTAGTATCTCTGTCAATAATTTATTCGCCATTCTAGGTCTGGAATCAACGTATACAATATCGTTGGATTGCATTAGCATATTACCTTTTTGAACTCCCTCCAAAGTAGAAAAATCTATTAGATAAACTTCTGGATTCTCAATGTTGCCTCTGATGAGTTTTATAAAGTAAGCCTTTCCATCATTTGGAATTCCGCCTACAGATGCTAATAGCTCCATCAGTGTTGTACTAGTATTTGGCAATGGTACTATTTTTGCAGTTCCCTCGGCACCTGGAAACAAAATAACTTTTCTGTTATTTACTTTTAGCATAACAAAAGGCTTTACATAAAACTCGGAAAACTTTTCTTCTAAAAAGATTTCTGCTTCTCTGGCGGTCATGCCTAAAAGTGATATCCTCCCTAAAATTGGCAATTTAATTGTACCATCTAATTCCACAATAAATGAAACACCTGCTCCTTTTTCACCAGCAATAAAAGAATTTAAGTCAATGACCTTAAAACCATCGTTGCTAAACAAATTAAATGAAATAACATCGTGGACTCCTATTTTAAATTCTTGCAATGCTGTTTTCTTTATTTCGCTGTACTTGTAGTCTTTTGGGGTTTTTAACATACTATTTGGATACAGTGTTTTACAGCTATGGAGTGCAAATGAGCTGCCAATTATTATGAAGAATAGAAATAATTTTTTAACCATAATTAATATTAAACCGCAAATTTAGCAATAAATATTACTAAAAGTAATTCTTGAAGTTTTGTTTTTCTTATGCACAGAATTAATTAATTGTAAATTACTGATTTTGTCTCTGAAAAATAGTAAGTTTTTCCGTTTAAATCAATAATTATTGGAACACCCGATTCATCAATATTTAGAAACAAACCGTCAATTAACTCATTTTCTTTGTTTTCAAATTTTATTGTTCTCCCAATATTCCATAAACATTGTTTATATGTTTCTGTAATTAGTTTGAATTCTCTTTTATTTAGTTTAAATAGCCATTTTTCCAGATACTCTGACAATAATTCAAGTTCAGAAATAATATTTAAATCATTCTTTAAAAAGTGTTTTAATGAAACAGGTTTAAAATTTGAAGGGTATAACAACTCAAAATTTTCCTGATTAAGGTTGATTCCTATTCCAACAATAGACCAACCTAAATTGTTAGTATTTATAGTGTTTTCTATTAAAATTCCAGCTACTTTTTGATTATCTATTAAAACGTCATTTGGCCACTTAATAAATACTGTTGCATCTAACCCTTCTAATTTTTTATAAATATATTCCCACACTGCATTTGATATTGCCATGCTTAAAAAAAATTGTTCCGAAACTAAAAGAAAATCTGTTTTTATTGTTAAAGAGAAGGTTAGGTTCTTTTTTTGTTCTGAATTCCACACTTTTTCTCTTTGTCCTTTGCCTTTGGTTTGATTAGTTGTAAAAACAATCATTCCATGTTTTGCTTCATTTTTCTTAACTAATTCTGCTGCAAATGAGTTAGTTGAATCTACAGATTCTAATTCTTTAAAATATTTCCCAACGAAAATCGTCTTATCAACCATAACCAAACAATTTAATAATGAACATAAAACTTAAATATCTTATTACAGAAAGAAATAAAGACTCAAAAGTGATAAAATTATCTACTTTTGCCAAATTATACTAAACTTAATGGCAAAAAAGAAAATTAAAATTGAAGATGCTTCTATTGTATTAAAAAATGCAGTTATAAGAGGTATCCAAGAAAAGAAAGGGCAAAATATTATGGTCCTAAATTTAAAAAATGTAGAAAATAGCATTTGTGATTTTTTTATCATTTGCAATGCAGATTCAGGAACACAGGTTGAAGCAATTGCTGATTCTGTTCACATAGAAGTAAAAAAAGCTACTGGAGAAAACCCCTCTCACGCCGAAGGATTCACAAACTTAGAATGGATTCTACTGGATTATTTTAATGTGGTAGTCCATATTTTTAAAACAGAAACCAGAGAATTTTACAATCTTGAAAAACTTTGGGCAGATGCCGAATTAGAAGAAGTAAAAGAAATAAACTAAAATCAAGAATTGTTGTTTCATCAATAATTAAAAATTAAAAATGTCTGAAGAAAACAAGAAAAAAAACAAATTAAAAGGAAATCCTTTTCAAAATAAAAATCCTAAAAAACCAAATTCAAACGGATTTAATTTTTATTGGATATATGCTATAATCATTGGAATATTTATTGCCATTCAACTTTATGATTTTCAAGGTGGCGCTAAGTCAATATCTTGGTCTAGGTTCGAAAATCAAATGTTGAAAAATGGAGATGTAGAAAAAATTATTATTGTAAACAAAGAAGATGCAGAAATATTTATAAAATCTGAAGCATTTAATAAACCTGAGTACAAAGATGCAAGTAAAAAATCTGGAAGAGTAGTCCCTCAATATATTATTGAAGTAGGTTCGGTAGATAGTTTTGAAAGAAAACTTGCCGAAGCACAATCTGCTGTAAATAGCAGCGAAAAAATTAGTCCCACTTACGAAGAAAGGAAAAATTGGGGATTAAGCATTTTTGAATGGATTTTTCCTGTTCTAATTATGATTGGCCTTTGGGTATTTATCATGAGAAGAATGTCAGGAGGTTCTGGACCAGGAGGTCAAATTTTTAATATTGGCAAATCAAGAGCTTCGCTTTATGATGCCGAAGATAAAATTAAAATAACGTTTGCCGATGTTGCAGGATTGGAGGAAGCAAAAGAAGAAGTAGAAGAAATTGTATCGTTTCTTAAAAATCCTACAAAATTTACAACTCTAGGAGGAAAAATCCCCAAAGGTGCACTATTAGTGGGACCTCCAGGAACTGGAAAAACATTATTGGCAAAAGCAGTTGCCGGCGAAGCAAATGTACCTTTCTTTTCATTGTCGGGTTCCGACTTTGTTGAGATGTTTGTAGGTGTTGGTGCCGCAAGAGTTAGAGATTTATTTAATCAAGCCAAACAAAAAGCACCTTGCATTATTTTTATTGATGAAATTGATGCCGTTGGTCGCTCAAGAGGAAAAGGTGCATACCAAGGGGGTAATGATGAACGAGAAAATACATTAAATTCTTTATTGGTAGAAATGGATGGATTTGGTACAAATTCAGGTATCATTATTCTTGCTGCAACAAATCGCCCTGATGTTTTAGACAGTGCCTTACTAAGACCAGGAAGATTTGACAGAATGATATCTGTTGATAAACCGGATGTAATTGGTAGAGAAGCTATTTTTAAGGTACATTTAAAACCTTTAAAAGTTGCAGGTGAAGTGGACGCACAAAAATTGGCAGTTCAAACTCCAGGATTTGCAGGAGCCGAAATTGCAAACGTTTGCAATGAAGCTGCCTTAATTGCTGCCCGTCACAACAAATCTTTGGTAGACATGCAAGATTTTAATGATGCAATAGACAGAGTAATTGGCGGTTTGGAAAAGAAAAACAAATTAATTTCTCCGGAAGAAAAGAAAATTGTAGCTTATCACGAAGCTGGACATGCAGTTGCTGGTTGGTATCTTGAACATGCCGATCCATTGGTAAAAGTTAG
>JBAXQC010000058.1:0-17264 GCA_037131955.1 Bacteroidota bacterium | reverse complement strand
TTCTACTCAAAAAACTTATCGTCAAACCCAATCAAATATAGCTTTTCCGAAGCTCTTGTTGTTGCAGTGTACAACCATTTTAAATAGTTGGCGGTTAATCCTTCTTCTGTAAAAAACCCTTGGTCAACAAACACATTGCCCCACTGCCCTCCTTGTGCTTTGTGGCAGGTTACAGCATAAGAAAATTTCACTTGCAAAGCATTAAAGTATTTATCCTGCTTCAATTTTAAAAATCGTTCAGCTTTGTTTTCAATGTCGGCATACGATTCTAAAACACTTAAGTATAATTTTCTATTTTGCTCATTTGTTAAAGCAGGTGTTTCAGAATAAATTGTATCTAAAAGTAAGGTGCAATCAAACTCTGGCTCTTCTTCAAAATCTATCAATGAAATTATTACATCGGCAAATTTAAACCCAAACAATTCATACACACTTTTTACTTTTCTTATTTTTATAATATCGCCATTGGCAATAAACTGTTGGTTTTTATTTTTAGAAAACCAAAAATAATTATTCTTAACCACCATCATCAGATCACCACTTGCCAATTCCTCCTCCATCATAAAAATTCTATTTCTTATTTGTTGGTTATACAGGTTGGCTCTCTTATTTGATTTTGTAATTATTATGGTTTCGTCTTTCCCCGCTTTTGAATAGGAATCTTCTAAATTTTCTTGCAATTCTAAGCCTTCAACTTTTACAATATCTTTGAAATTAGACAAACTAAACTTAGGAAAACTTATATTTTTTTCATTTAAAATGTTTCTAAGTTTTGTAGCATTTGTAAGTATTCCGGAACTTTCTGATTGCCTCATTACCTCTGTAAGTTCATGGTTGAAAATACTTAGGTGGAAATTCTTTTTTAAATAATCCTTATCCAATGCATGACTCAAACTTAATCCTACAGGCGGAAGCTGGGCAGTATCGCCAATTAATAATAATTTACAATTTTCGCCCTGAAAAGCAAACGTAAATAAATCTTCCAATAAATTTCTTCCCAACTCTCCCTTCAAGCCTTGCGAATCTCCAATCATAGAGGCTTCATCAACAATTATTAGTGTATTTACAAAACTATTATTTTGAAGCATAAAATAAGGACCTCCACTTTCTGTTTCGGCTGCTTTGTATATTTTTTTGTGAATGGTAAACGCTGCTTTATTAGAACTTTTACCCAATACTTTAGAGGCTCTTCCGGTGGGTGCTAACAACAATGTACGCTGTTTTACAGTAGGCAAACTTTTTGTAAGTGCACCAATAATACTGGTCTTTCCGGTACCTGCATATCCTTTTAAAATAAACACAGGATTTTGCTCTGTGCAAAAAATAAAATCGCACAACTTTTCTATCAACTCATATTGACCCAAAGTTGGTTCATATAAGAAGTTTTTTAACAACTCACTTTTTAATAGGCTTTTTTCTTTACTAAACACAATTCAAAGTTAGTATTAATGTTTTGTTGGTTTCTTTTAAGATTTAAAAAAGTTTAATTCTTGTATAACACATGTATATATTGAATTGTAATACTAATAATAACACTAAATTTGTTTGCATTATTTTAGAACATGGAATTAACCAAAGAAAATATTTTAGAAGCATTAAAAAACGTAGAAGATCCAGATTTCAAGCAAGACATTGTAACGCTAGGCATGGTTAGAGACTTAACTATTGAGGGCAAAAAAGTTTCATTCACTGTCATGCTAACAACTCCGGCATGTCCAATGAAAGAAATGCTGCACAAAGCAAGCGTAAATGCTGTTTTGCATTTTGTTGACAAAGAAGCAGAAGTAAACGTAAAAATGGACGCAGAAGTAACATCTAAAAGGGGAACAGGAAAAGCTGTATTGCCCAATGTAAAAAATATAGTTGCCATTGCATCTGGGAAAGGTGGTGTTGGAAAATCTACTGTGTCAAGTAATTTAGCTGTTGCTCTTGCAAAAACAGGTGCTAAAGTTGGTTTAGTAGATGCAGATATTTACGGTCCATCCATTCCAATAATGTTTGATGTGGAGCATGAAAAACCAATGATGACAACTGTTGAAGGTAAAAGCTATATTGTTCCTGTAGAGAGTTACGGTGTTAAATTACTATCAATTGGTTTTTTTGCTGATACCTCTCAAGCAATTGTTTGGCGTGGACCAATGGCCAGCAAAGCATTAAACCAAATGTTTACAGATACAGATTGGGGCGAATTAGATTACTTGTTGATTGATTTGCCTCCAGGAACAGGCGACATACATCTATCTTTGGTTCAAGCAGTGCCATTAACAGGAGTTATTATTGTTAGCACTCCTCAAACCATTGCATTGGCAGATGCACAAAAAGGGGTATCTATGTTTCAGATGCCAAGTTTAAATGTTCCTGTTTTAGGAATAGTAGAAAACATGGCTTGGTTTACTCCAGAAGAATTGCCGCAAAACAAATACTATATATTTGGACAGGGTGGCGCAAAAAATTTAGCAGAAAAATTAAATGTTCCTTTGCTTGGAGAAATTCCGTTGATACAAAAAATTAGAGAAGGTGGCGATATTGGTAGACCGGCAGTGATGAGTGAAGGTTCCATGCAAGAGGAACATTTTACACTTCTTGCTCAAAGAGTGGCACAAGAAATTGCTATAAAAAATAGGGAAAAACAACTAGAATTAAACAATTAAATTGTAACCATGAATACTATTTTAGACCCTGTTCTTTGGGCAAAAATTGAAGATGCATTAAAACAAATAAGACCATTTTTAGAAGCAGACGGTGGCGATGTTTCCTT
The DNA here is from genome assembly GCA_037131955.1 of Bacteroidota bacterium. Classification (GTDB taxonomy): domain Bacteria; phylum Bacteroidota; class Bacteroidia; order UBA4408; family UBA4408; genus CAIMMJ01. The sequence goes on along the minus strand of JBAXQC010000058.1, from coordinate 14,506 downwards.
AGTTGAAATTTCTGAAGAATACGTTGCCAAAGTTAAACTGCATGGCTCTTGCAGTTCTTGTAGCATGAGCCACATGACAATGAAGGCAGGTATTGAAGAGGCAATAAAAAAATCTGCGAGCGAAATTAAATCTGTTGTTGCTGTATAAATTTTTTTGTGATGAATTATTGGTTAATTAAATCTGAACCCTTTAAATATTCTTGGGAACAATTCTCAAAAGATAAAAAAACTATTTGGGATGGCGTAAGAAATTACGGTGCAAGAAACAATTTAAGAGACATGAAAAAAAACGAGTTGGCTCTTTTTTACCACAGCAACGAAGGACTTGAGATTGTTGGTATTGCAAAAGTTTCAAAAGAATCCTTCCAAGACCCAACAACTGAAGATAAAAATTGGGTAGCTGTGGAATTTTCGCCATTTAAAAAATTAAAAAAACCTGTTTCATTGGCACAAATAAAACAAGAGCCAAGCCTCGAAAAAATGGAATTGGTGAGATTGATGAGATTAAGTGTAAGTAAAGTAACAGCATTTGAGTTTGATAAAATTATGCTCATGGCAAATACAACTCTATAGGTTAATGGCCAAGTTATTTATAGTACCTACACCCATTGGAAATTTAGAAGACTTAACGTTTAGGGCATTGCGTTTATTGCAAGAATGCGATGTTATCTTTGCAGAAGATACAAGGCACACCTCAAAACTTCTTCAACATTATTCTATAAGCAAACCCTTGGTTTCTTTTCATTCTCAAAACGAACATAAAACTTTGTTGAGTTGCATTGAAAAAATTAAACAGAATAAAAATTGTGTTTTAGTTTCGGATGCAGGAACTCCCGGAATTTCTGACCCTGGTTTTTTATTGATTAGAGAGTGTATAAAACAAGAAATTGAAGTGGAATGTTTGCCGGGTGCAACGGCATTTGTTCCTGCTTTAGTAATGAGTGGAATTCCTTGCAATCAATTTGTATTTGAGGGCTTTTTACCGCAAAAGAAAGGTAGAAAAACAAGAATTGATTTGTTGGCAAGCGAAACAAGAACATTGGTTTTTTATGAGTCGCCATACAGATTATCACGTTTAATAGAAGAACTTATAGTTTCTTTTGGAGGCGATAGATATGCAGTGGTTTGCAGAGAATTGAGTAAAATTTACGAAGAAAAAAAACGAGGCAGCTTAAATGAATTAAAGGAATATTATTTGCAGCATCCTCCTAAGGGAGAAATAGTAGTAATTGTAGAAGGAATAAAAAATTAATTAAAAATTTATTTTATGCTTTTAGAAGCTAAAAACATTACCAAAAGATATGCTAATCACACAGCGTTAAACAACGTTTCAATTGAAGTAGAAAAGGGAACTGTGTTTGGTTTATTGGGTCCAAATGGAGCAGGAAAAACTTCATTGATAAGAATCATCAATCAAATTACAGCGCCTGACGAAGGCGAAGTTTTATTTGAGGGAAAACCCCTTGTTCGCTTGCATGCCAACGATATTGGCTACTTGCCAGAAGAAAGAGGATTGTATAAAAAAATGGAAGTAGGAGAACAAGCCTTGTACCTTGCTCAACTAAAAGGACTCTCTAAAGAAGAAGCAAAAAAAAGACTAAAAAACTGGTTTGTGAAATTTGAAATGCAATCTTGGTGGAATAAAAAGTTGGAAGATTTATCCAAAGGAATGCAACAAAAAATTCAGTTTATAATTACTATTTTGCATGAGCCTAAACTATTAATTTTAGATGAGCCTTTTAGTGGTTTCGACCCAATCAATGCCAATTTAATAAAAAATGAAATACTTGATTTAAAGGAAAAAGGTTCTACCATTATTTTATCTACACATAGCATGGGATCTGTAGAAGAGCTCTGCGACAGTATTGCTCTTATCAACAAATCAGAAAAAATTCTTTCGGGCAAAGTAAAAGAAATAAGAAAACAATACAGTAAAAATAGTTATGATATAAATTTTAACGGTAATATGTTGGCGTTTAATAATGCCATGTGGGGTGGATTTGAATTAATAAAACATACAGAGCACGGTGAAGGCAATTTTACTGCCAGAATAAATTTAATAAATGGAAATACACCCAATACATTTTTACAGCATCTTCTGCCACATGTAAAGATAATGGGAATATCAGAAGTAATTCCTTCTATGAATGATATTTTTATAGAAAATGTTCAAGGCATAAGTGCAAATAACCAAATAAGTGCTTCGCTTACAGAATAAACATTTTAACTACTTTTGGGTTAAATTAATATGTCTTGGAATCTAGAAACATTGCCACTTACAGAATGGCTACCCAATTCTGAAAAACCATTACTTATTGCGGGGCCATGCAGTGCAGAATCCGAGGAGCAAGTTGTAGAAACAGCAAAACAAATTGCAAAATATTTTCCTCATGCCATATATAGAGCAGGAATTTGGAAACCTCGTACAAGGCCCGGTTCATTTGAAGGAATTGGAGAAATAGGCTTAGAATGGTTGGCCATTGCTAAACAAGAAACAGGATTACTTACTTCAACAGAAATTGCAACGCCCGAGCACCTAGAAAAATGTTTAAAAAATAAAATAGATACCGTTTGGATTGGCGCTAGAACAGTAGCTAATCCTTTTAGCGTTCAAATTTTAGCAGATGCATTAAAAGGAATTGATATACCCGTTTTTATAAAAAATCCTATAAATCTAGATTTGGAACTGTGGCTTGGCGCTATAGAAAGAATTAACCGTGCAGGAATAAAAAAAATTATTGCAATTCATCGCGGTTTCCATAGTATAAAACAATCGGAATATAGAAATCAACCGCACTGGGAAATTCCAATTCACCTCAAAACAAAAGCTACTAATATTCCTTTGATTTGCGATGTAAGTCACATTTCGGGAACGCCTGATTTATTGCACCAAACAGCACAAAAAGCATTGGATTTAAATATGGACGGTTTGATGATAGAAACACACATCAACCCCAAAATAGCTTTAAGTGACGCCGAACAACAAATTACACCCAAACAACTTGTTTCGCTTGTTTCAAAAATAGTTGTTAGAACAGAAAATTCTGAAGATATATTTTTTAAAAATAGATTAGAAGAATTAAGAAGTCAGATAGACAATCTTGATGCTGAACTTTTAAATTTATTGAGCAGGAGAATGACTATTTCTAAAAAAATTGGGTCGTACAAAGAAGAAAATAGTGTAACCATTCTTCAAATTAGAAGGTGGAAAAAAATTCTTAAAACACAAAAAGAAATAGGTTTTTTAGCGGGACTCTCCGAAGAATTTATCCAAAAAATATTCGATAATATTCACGACGAATCTATACGAGTGCAAAACGAGGTGATGAATAAAAACAGCAACAAAAAAAATAAAGTTTAACTTCACTAAAGCAACTTTACTGCTTCAACAAAAATTTCTATACCTAAATTTTTATATCAATAAAGTAAGAATTTTATAAAACAAATTACCGTTGAACACAAATATATCCTATTCTATTCTTTGTTCTCTATTGATGTTTTCTTCCAAAGATATCATAGTTTCCGTTCTATTAATTCCTTTTATTTTTTGAATTTTATCGTGTAAGGTATCTCTTAGGTGATTGGTGTCTTTGCAAATTATTTTTATCAGTAAACTATAATTTCCTGTAGTATAGTTGCAAGAAACAACTTCGGGTATTTTTTTTAACTCTTTTAATACGTCCAAATACATATCGCTCTTAACTAAGAATATTCCAATAAAAGCAATTACATCGTAGCCACATTTGCTGTAATTGGGCTTGTAGCTTGGTGTTTTTATAAATCCTTTTTCCTTTAATTTTTTTACTCTTAAATGAACAGTTGCTGCTGATACAAATACCTTATCTGCAATTGTTTGATAAGAGAGCTCAGAATTTTCAATTAATAGGTTAATTATTTTTTTATCAACGATATCCATAACTTTCTATTTAATAATTGCACCAAATATAATATAATATTCACTTTTTATAGTTTTTATTAAATATTCTCTATTTTTTTATGATTTTTATATAGTTTTTATTCAATTGATAGAATTGCTACTATATTTGCCTTTGTTGTAAAATTGTTGGGTGACGAAAGATGGCAGACGTACCCTCTTGTCTCGGGGGCGAAGAACAATAGGATAAACTTGCAGGCGCAGCCAATGCTTTTACTGAGCAAGAGGAGGGCGTTGAAAGTGCTTGCAAGCTAACTACTTTATGGGGGTTCGAATCCTTCTCCAACAGCCAAAAGTCTCTTTTAGAAGAGGCTTTTTTATTTTTCTACCTTTCCCATTTTTAGCTTAATTTTGTAAAATGAAGCAAAACATAAGGCTTTTAAATGAAACTCAAATAAAAGAATTTCTAAAATCTATTGGAGAGAAAGAATTTAGAAGCAAACAAATTATGGAATGGTTGTGGAAAAAATCTTGCACTTCTATACCAGATATGAGTAATTTGAGTTTAGAATTAAGAAATTCTTTGATCGAAAATTTTATTTTAGATGCCGTAAAAATTGGAGAGTTCCAGAAAAGCGCCGATAGAACAATTAAAAACGCTTTTGTTTTGCCAGACAATAACATTGTAGAAGGGGTGCTTATCCCAACAAAAACTAGGCTTACTGCTTGCATTTCTTCGCAAGTGGGTTGTAGCTTAACGTGTAAATTTTGTGCCACCGGAAAACTAAAAAGATTAAGGAACCTAGAAGCTTATGAAATTTACGACCAAGTTGTTTTAATAAAACAACAAGCAGAAATTTTTTACAGTTCCAATCTTACAAACATTGTTTACATGGGAATGGGAGAGCCTTTGCTCAACTACAAAAACGTGTTAGAATCTATTGCTAAAATAACTAGCCCTAACGGTTTGGGGATGTCGCCACAGAGAATTACTGTTTCCACTGCAGGTATTTCAAAAATGATTGCTAAGCTAGGAGACGATAATGTAAAGTTTAATTTAGCGCTATCGCTGCACGCAGCAAACGATGAAAAACGAAATCACATAATGCCAATTAACGAACAAAATTCTTTGGAAGCATTAAAAGATTCAATTAATTATTTTTACGAAAAAACAGGTACACGTGTAACATTTGAATACATAGTTTTTAAAGATTTTAATGATAGTATTGACGATGCAAAAGAGTTGGTTGCCTTTTGCAGAGTTACAAAATCTAAAGTAAATATTATTGAATACAACCCTATTGATGAAGGTGAGTTTTTGCAAACTACACCTGAAAGATTAAATGCATTTATGCACCATTTAGATTCGAACGGAATAATTGCAAACATTAGAAGAAGCAGAGGCAAAGATATAGATGCCGCATGTGGCCAGTTGGCAAATAAAAATAAATTAAAACCAAGAGTTCTTGAATGAAAAAATTATTTTTTTTTCTTCAATTTCTTTTTCATGTTTCTTTCTCGCAAGATATTAATTGGAGTACTCTTTACGAACAAGAAAACTCAACTTCTAAATTAAATTTTATAGGAACTACAAACTCCGAGATATTTATGCTATCGCAGGAAGGAAAAGGAATTTTTTCTACTACTAAAAAATACATTCTACTATTTAATGACAGCACTTTACTTTTTAAAAATAAAGTTCCAATTGAAATTGAAAACAACAATCAATTAACTTATATAAAATGCTTAGTTATCGGCAATCAGCTTCATGCTTTCTACAGCAAACTAGTTCAAGAAAAATCTGAAATTTACTCCAGAGTATTAATCGACCAAAAATGGGGAGAAGCTAAATTAATATGTTCAGTTCCATTTATTGAATCTTCTCAAATAAATTTAAAATACTTTACTTCAATAAATTCATTATTTGCTTTTGGAGTTAGAAAAAATGTATTGAAAAAAGTAAATGAGTTTTGTGCTCTAGTTTTCAATTACAATTCCAATAGTGAGAGTATTTTTTGTGCAGAATTAAATTCCGAAAATGCCAATCTTGATTTTATGGAAGCACAAAGCGATACGTGTTGCAACATTGTTTTATTGGCTAATTATTTCCAAAAAAAATCTTTTAACCTTAATGTGGCCAGCGAAATTCCGGTAGCTTTAAAGCTAACTATTAAAAATTCTGAATGCAAAATAATAAACCTAAAATCTTTGGATGCTTCTAGTGAATTTTCATACCTCATTAGCTCTAATAAAGGAATTTTGCTTAATAGAGAAAACGGGAAACCAGAAATTTCTATTGTAAATTTTGATAACGATAATGATTCGCAAATTTTATTCAATTCTATAAATACAAAACCTATAGAGAAAGAAGAAGACTATGCAGTTGAAAAAAGTTCTACAAATACCCTTTATGAAAAAGATTTTAAAAACCTTAAAATAAGAAATGTTTTTCGCCAACAAGATTCAAGTATAATTGTAGTTTGCGAGCAAAGCTGGATAGAACAAATTTGCAATACACTCAATTATAGATTTGGAGGCGTTCAATGCTTTGATTATTTTTATTCTATGGATTTGTTTGTGTTTTATTTTTCAGCAAAAGGAGAGCTTAAAAACATGAATAGGTTTCAAAAACCGCAAATAACTATTGACGACGGAGGCGTTTATAATTCTATAGTTTGTTTGCAAAAGAACAACGATGTTTTAATCCTGTTTAATAACGAACCCAGCAATTTGATTAGAAAATCTGGAAAGTTAAAAACAATGATGTATCCAATGTCTTCAGTTCTAAATTCGATAATTGTAAATAAAAATGGTTTAGTAAATTCGCAACGACTTTCAAACCCAAAACAGGACAATGCAATTTTAAGACCTTCAAAAACATTTTATATAAACTCAAGTGAAGCTTTAGTTTTAGCTACAAAAAACAATAAATTTAAAATTGGAAAAATAAAAATATAACCTATGAACATTGTTTTTTTTGATGACCAAACATGGAAAAATTTAAATCCAATTACGCTTACAAAGCCTGTTGCAGATATTAGAATTGGCATTTTAAAAATTTCTGAAAAATGGAAGTATTTTTTTAGTGGAAATATATTTTATAAAACAGAAAGTTACTTGTCGAAAAAATTTTTAAACAATTCTATCGAAACAGGATCTTGCATTTTTATTAATGGAAGTGTACTTCCTAATGCAGAGTTAGCAGATGAAATAAAGAAACTGGTTCCGGGAGAAAAATTAATTTATAATGATATTTTAGTTGCCTATATCCCACATGAGAACCAAGCAAATGAAAACAGTTTGCTTTTATACAGAGAAAAATTTTTTACCGAAAAATTAATTGTTATCAGAAACCTTTGGGAAATTTTTTCACTAAATGCAGAGGCGTTAAAATTAGATTTTGAGTTGATTACACAAGGAAGATATTCTCAAGAACTTCCTTCCTCTAATAAATACATTAGGCAACAACAAATTTTTATTGAGGAAGGTGCAAAGGTGCAATGCTGCATTTTAAATGCAACAGAAGGTCCAATTTATTTGGGAAAAAATTCTGAAGTGATGGAAGGAAGTGTTATTAGAGGACCGTTTGCATTGTGCGAAGGTGCTGTGGTAAAGCTTGCCACAAAAGTTTACGGTGCTACCACCGTTGGCCCTGAATCCAGAATTGGAGGCGAGGTAAATAACTCTGTTATTCAAGGCTACAGCAACAAAGGACACGACGGATTTTTAGGCAATTCTGTTATTGGTGAATGGTGCAATTTGGGTGCCGACACCAACAATTCAAATCTCAAAAACAATTATGGAAATGTAGATATTTGGAATTATAAGGATGGAAAATATGTTGATACCAATTTGCAGTTTTGTGGTTTATTTATGGGAGATCATTCTAAATGCGGCATAAATACAATGTTTAATACTGGAACTGTGGTGGGCGTGTCTGCAAATATATTTGGTGCTGGCTTTCCCGAAAAATTTATTCCTTCGTTTTCTTGGGGTGGACCTCAACATCCTTTTCAAAAGTTTAAGTTGGAAAAAGCTTTGGAGTTGGCAGAAATAGTAATGAGCAGAAGAAAAATTAAAATTACTGAAGAAGAAAAAGAGGTATTAAAATATTTGAGCGAACAATAATTTGTTCGCTCAAAATCTATACGTTTAAAAATAAAATTTTAGTTTCCTAACTCCGAAATAAATTTAATTCTCATCAATCTAATTTCTTCCATTGTAAAATCTTCCTCGCCAAGTTCTTTCATGGCATCATCTATGGAATCTGTTTCGGCAGTTCTAAAATAATCAAACACTTCTTCTTGTTTTTCTTCGTCAATTACCTCGTCAATGTAATAATCTAAATTTAGTTTTGTGCCCGAGGCAACAATGGCTTCCAACTCAGTTAAAAACTCGTCAAAGTTCATTCCCTTTGCCGCTGCAATGTCTTCTAAATCTAATCTTCTATCAATATTGCTGATGATATAAACTTTATTTAAAGATTTATTTACTACCGATTTTACCACCATATCCATAGGACGGGTAATGTCGTTTTCTTCTACGTATTTAGAAATTAAATCAATGAATTCTTTTCCAAATCTAAGCGCTTTGCCAGAGCCAACACCCGAAATATTTTTCATTTCATCCATTGTAATTGGATAATTAATGGCCATATCTTCTAATGAAGGATCTTGAAAAACTACAAATGGAGGAACACCTTTTTGTTTTGCAATTTTCTTTCTTAAATCTTTTAGCATCGAAAACATGGTATCGTCTAATGCTCCTGAGCCTTTCCCTCCGGTTATTGAAACATCGTCATCGTCGCTAGGATTTTCATAATCTACATCTTTAGTAAATAAGATACTGTAAGGTTTGTCAATAAATTCTTTTCCTTTTTGGCTAAGTTTTAACGTACCATAGTTTTCAATATCTTTTATCAAAAAATCATTTACAATGGCTTGACGAATAACAGAATTCCAGTAGCGTTCATCATTTTCTGCACCTTTGCCAAACACTTCTAAATTATCGTGCTTGTAAGATTTTATTTGAGCACTCGATAATCCCATTAACACATGACAAATGTGTTTAGATTTAAAAATTTCTTTTACATCTCTAACGGTTTCTAAAGCCAAGCCCAATGCTTCTTCTGCATCAAATTTTTGCTTTGGATTTCTACAATTGTCGCACAAATTATTACAATTTGCTTCGTCAAAAGTTTCTCCAAAATAATGTAAAAGTAATTTTCTTCTGCACACAGAAGACTCTGCATAATTTGTTGTTTCTATCAATAATTGCTTGCCAATTTCTTGTTCAGAAACTGGTTTGCCTTTCATAAATTTTTCTAGTTTAACAATGTCATCGTAACTGTAAAAAGTTATGCAATTACCTTCTCCTCCGTCTCTTCCTGCTCTTCCTGTTTCTTGATAATATCCTTCGAGAGACTTAGGAATATCGTGGTGAATTACATACCTAACATCAGGTTTATCAATTCCCATCCCAAATGCAATTGTTGCAACTATCACATCTGCTTCTTCCATCAAAAATTTATCTTGGTGGCTAGCCCTTGCTGCAGCTTCTAATCCTGCATGATAAGGAAGAGCTTTTACACCATTTACCTGGAGTGATTCTGCTAGTTCTTCAACTTTTTTTCTGCTTAGGCAATATATAATTCCAGATTTACCTTGATTTTGTTTTACGTACTTAATAATCTCTTTTAGAACATTATTTTTTGAACGTATTTCGTAGTATAAATTAGGTCTGTTAAAAGATGATTTAAAAACATTAGCATTTTGCATGCCCAAGTTTTTTTGAATGTCTTGCTGAACTTTTGGTGTGGCAGTTGCTGTAAGTGCAATAATTGGCACAGTTCCAATGGCTTCAATAATTGGCCTTAACCTACGGTATTCTGGCCTAAAATCATGACCCCATTCTGAAATACAATGTGCTTCGTCTATTGCAAAAAAAGATATTTTTATTTCTTTTAAAAAATTTACGTTTTCTTCTTTTGTTAGGGATTCAGGTGCAACATATAATAGTTTAGTTTTTCCTTCTGTAACATCTTTTCTTACTTTAATGATTTCGCCCTTAGACAATGAACTATTTAAAAAGTGAGCAACATTATCTTCTGAACCATAATTTCTAATAGAATCTACTTGATTTTTCATCAATGCAATTAATGGTGAAATTATGATTGCAGTGCCTTCGCTTATAAGAGCAGGCAACTGATAACACATAGATTTTCCGCCACCTGTAGGCATTATCACAAATGTGTCTTTACCATCCAATAGACTTTTAATAATAGCTTCTTGTTCTCCCTTAAAGCTGTCGAACCCAAAATATTTATTTAAACTTACCTGCAACGAAAGCTCTGCTCCAACTGTTGTTTCCAATTTATTTATTTGTTTATAATTTTTATTTACGTTTGTTTTAAATTTATTTTGCTTGTGCAGCAAACTGAGAAAGTAAAGATATAACAAAAAAAAATTTCATGGGTTACATTTTCAAAAAGAAATACACTAAAAACCGTTAAATGGCTAATTTAAAAGATAAAAACATCGAATCTGCACACAAAACATTAATGTTAGAAGCAGATGCAATAATTAAAGTCTCAAGAAATTTAGATTCCAACTTTACTAACGCCGTAAATTGGATTTTAAAAACAAAAGGAAGAGTAATTATTACAGGTGTAGGTAAAAGTGCAATTATTGCTCAAAAAATTGTTGCCACATTTAATTCAACTGGAACACCCTCGGTATTTATGCATGCTGCCGATGCTATTCATGGCGATTTAGGAATTTTACAAAAACAAGATGTAGTAATTTGTATTTCAAAAAGTGGTAATACACCAGAAATTATTTCACTAATTCCTTACTTAAAAAAAATGCAAAATAAATTAATTGCAATTGTAGGAAATATAAATTCTAATTTGGCAAAAGAAGCACATGCCGTTTTAAATACCGAAGTAGAAATGGAAGCGTGTCCAAACAATTTAGCTCCAACCACAAGCACAATTGCACAAATGGCAATGGGAGATGCTTTAGCGGTTTGCTTGCTACAAAATAGAAATTTTTCTGCCAAAGATTTTGCAAAGTTTCATCCTGGCGGAATGTTAGGCAAACAACTTACCTTACTGATAGAAGATATCTGTAAAAAAAATAACAAACCTGCTGTAGATATTTCTGCCACTATATTTGATGTTATTCAGGAAATTTCTTCCAAGAGACTTGGAGCCACAGTGGTGTTGCAAAAAAACAAACTAAAAGGTATTGTAACGGATGGCGACTTGCGAAGAATGTTGCAAAACTCGAGTGATATTTCTAAAATAAAAGCAAAAGACATCATGAATTTTACTCCCAAAACCATTGATTATAAATCAAAGGCAGTAGATGCATTAGAGGTGATGAAGAAATACAATATTTCTCAAATAATTGCGTTAAAACAAAATTCATATTTTGGTTTAGTTCACATTCAAGATTTAATTAAAGAAGGTATTGTTTAATTTTATTTAAACTATATGGCAAAAACTGGGTTAAGTAGTAAATTTTATAAAATGATTAAAATTATGATGATCCTTAGTTTTATTGCTTCACTTATTCCGGGCTGCAGACATATCAATTCTAACAACGAAAAAATAAAAGCTCCCGTTTCTATTTATAATTTATCATTTGTTTCGCTTACAGGAGAAACAATAAAAATGAGCTCCTTTAAAGGAAAGAAAATAATTATTGTAAATGTTGCCTCTCGCTGCGGTTTTACGCCTCAATATGGAGAATTAGAAAAAATGCAACAAAAATTCAAAGATAAAATTCAAATTATTGGATTTCCTTGCAATCAATTTGGAATGCAGGAACCCGGAAACTCAACTGAAATTAAAGAATTTTGTACAAGTAATTATGGGGTAACTTTCCCTATTTCAGAAAAAGTTAAAGTTAAAGGCACTAACAAAAGCCCCATTTACGAATGGCTAAGCAACAAAAAATTAAACGGTTGGAATTCTACTGTGCCTTCTTGGAATTTTTGCAAATACATTGTGTCTGAGGAAGGCGATTTAGTAGGATTTTTTAGCTCTAAAGTATTGCCCGATGACAAAGAAATTGAAAAGTATCTGAACTAATTGGCTTGATTGCAGAGCTTAAAACGTATAGACCAATTTGGTGTAATGTTTGACTGGTGTAATATTTTTGCTGCTTTTTTTAAAATTTTATGTATGTTTGGGCAGAAATTAGAACCAAATGAAAAAATTAATATTATTTTTTGCACTAGCTCTTTATTTAGTTTCCTGCAATAACAAAGAAAAAGAACCCAATCCATTAGCCGATAGTTTGGCAAATGTGAACAAGCAATTGGCCAATCAACTTGTAACAAAAGACTCTACAATGATGTTATTTATGAGTTCTTTCAACGAAATTCAAGACAATTTAGACAGTATAAAAACAAAAGAAAAACTTATCATCAATTCTAGCAGAGGCGAAGACGCTGTGAACAAAAAGGACCAGATAAAAGCCGACATTCAAGCCATATACAGTATGATGGCAAAAAGTAGAGGCAACTTGGCTTATTTGAGTTCTAAACTAAAAGCTGCCGGAAAAGAAAAGCTTCAAGCAGACAGCACCATTGCAGAAATGCAAAAAATGGTTGAAAAGTTGAACCAACAACTCACCGAAAAAGATGGAGAAATTGCCGCATTAAAAGCAGAATTAGAAAAGTTAAAAATAGACTACAGCACGCTCACTGCTAATTTTAAATCAAAAGAAGAAGAAAGCAATCTGCGTCAGGCCGAATTAAATACTGCCTATTACTTAGTTGCCACCGAAAAAGAGTTAACAGAAAAAGGAATAATTGCAAAATCTGGCGGATTTATTGGTCTAGGAAAATCAACTAAAGTGGTAAACAATTTCCGCAGAGACAACTTTACTAAAATAGACATCACTTCTACCAGCTCTATTTCTATTCAAGCAAAAAAAGCAGAAATTTTAACCATTCATCCAGAGGGAAGCTTTTCTATGGATGGTGATAAAAATTCAGTGAATCAAATTACAATTTCAAATGCCAAAAACTTTTGGAGTTCATCAAAATATTTGGTAATTAAAGTAAAAAAATAAATACTTTTTAACTCATGAAAAGGTCGCAAGTTTTTGTGACCTTTTTTTGTTTTGTTCAATTTAAATGAACAACAATTGAATTTTATTCTATTAATTTGTATCAGTAAAAAATATTAATTATGACAGATGAAGTAAAATCATTGCTAAGTAAAACAGAAGAATTAATGAAAGGTGCAATTGTGCACTTAGAATTAGAGCTGAATAAAATTAGAGCTGGAAAAGCAAATCCTGCTATGCTAGAAAATGTGCAAGTAGATTATTATGGAAGTAGAGTTCCAATTAGCAATGTGGCAAGTGTGAGCACTCCCGATCCTAGAACAATTATGCTTCAGCCTTGGGAAAAAGCCATGATTACACCTATTGAAAAAGCCATTCAAGCTGCAAACTTAGGTTTTAACCCACAAAACGATGGAATATTAATAAGAATTACAGTTCCACCTCTTACCGAGGAAAGAAGAAAAGAATTGGTAAAAAGAGCGAAAGCTGAAGTAGAAAATGCAAAAGTTACTCTTAGAAACATTAGAAGAGAGGCAAACGAAGATGTAAAAAAATTAAACAAGGCTGGTTTACCCGAAGACGTGGCAAAAGTTGCAGAAGATAAAATTCAAGAACTAACAAATACCTATTCTGCCAAGGCCGATAAACACATTGAATTAAAAGAAAAAGAAATAATGACCGTTTAATTTTTATTACTCACTGCAAAGTATTGGCGATAAAATAATTTTAGGCATAGATCCCGGAACAACTGTTTTGGGATATGCCATTATTGAAATTAAAAAAAAAAACGTTTCTGTGCTAACATTAGGCATAGTTAATCTTTCAAAAATTAAAGAACATCCTGAGAAACTACAAAAAATTTACGAAAGAATAGAGCAATTAATACTTGCCTATAAACCAACAGAAATGGCTATTGAAGCTCCATTTTTTGGCAAAAACGTACAAAGCATGCTCAAGCTAGGCAGAGCACAAGGTGTGGCAATGGCCGCAGCTATGGTAAATAAGATTTCTGTATCAGAATTTTCTCCCCGAAAAATAAAACAGTCTATCACCGGCAACGGAAATGCTTCAAAGGAACAAGTATCTGCAATGTTGGTTAGCTTGCTAAAAATAGATTTGTTTAACGAAAAATTAGATGCCACAGATGCTTTAGCTGCGGCTTTGTGTTGCCATTATCAAAGCAACTCAGCAGGAACTTCCGCAAAAGCAAAAGATTGGAGTCAATTTTTAAAAGATAATCCGGATCGAATAAAGTAATAGACATTATCCTTTCTACTTCTATTTTTTTGCTTCAGGTGTACACGTCATTGCGGAAATTGGGCAAGGGAAATAGCCTCGGCAATTATCCGCTCAGCCCCGGCTGACTGCTTTTGTAGAAATAAGATAAACGAAAACTAAGCTAGGGTCCGCCGCGGCGGAGCGGATAATTTTCGTGCCTCAAATTTCCGCAATGACGTTTAAAACAGTATCTTTTCCCGCTCGGTTGGTGTTGAGCCACCAACCGCAAAGAGTTTTATTTGGTTGGTTGCAAAGACTAACCTAGCGTGGAATT
>JBAXQC010000057.1:0-17568 GCA_037131955.1 Bacteroidota bacterium | reverse complement strand
AATTTTAACAAATTAGTTTTTGGACCCAATTAGCATTAGAATTATTGAAAGTGCAGAGGAAATGTTCTTCCGCTATGGAATAAAATCTATCACCATGGACGACATAGCCAAGCAATTGGGAATGAGCAAAAAAACTATTTACCAACATTTTTCAGACAAAGACAAACTAGTTGAATCACTAATTAATGAGCACATTAAAAGAAACACAAGTCAGATGTGCCATTTTCAATCTTCTGCAAAAAACGCCATAGAAGAAGTGCTAAATACAATGAAACATCTAGGTGAAATGTTTTCTAAAATTAATCCAACCATGTTCTACGATTTATTTAAATACCATCATGAATCATGGAAAATTTACAAAAATTTTAAAGATAAAAATTTAGCAAGCATGGTAGAGGCAAATTTGGCAAGAGGAATTCAAGAAAAACTTTATCGTTCAGACATTCACTTAAAAGCTTTGGCAAAACTTAGGATTGAGGAAGTTGAAATGGGTTTTAATCAGGATGTTTTTCCTTCGGATCAGTTTTCATTGGTTGAAGTGCAAATAGAAATGTTAAAACATTTTTTACTGGGAATATCAAGTATTAAAGGTCATAAGCTGGTTAATACTTACATGAATATATTGGAACATGAAAACTAAAAATACAACTTTATAAAACAATAAAAATGAACAACAACTCTCACATAATTAACATCAAATACTTTTCGATTTTGATGTTGTTTTTTGTTTGCACAAATTTTAGTTCAGTAGCTCAAAATGCATTTTCATTAAAAGAAGCACAGGACTATGCTATTAAAAATAATCCAAACAATCAAATGGCAAAACTAGATGTTGATTTTGCAACAGCTCAAAAAAACGAAGTAAGAGCAATTGGTTTACCACAAATAAATGGAAGTATAGATTTAAAAGATTACCTTAATATTCCACAATCGGTACTGCCAAACTTTATTGCGCCAGCAATTGTAGGAACATTAAAAGAATTGGGACAATTACCAGCCAGCGTGCCAGTTCCAGACCCTGCTGATTTGCCTCCAATTCAAGCAGCATTTGGAACAAAATATAACTTAAGTGCAAATACATCAATAAGTCAACTGATTTTTAGTAACGATTATTTAGTGGGATTGCAAGCGTCTAAAACCTTTATTGATTTATCCAGAAAAAGTTTAGAACGAAGCGACATAGAAACCAAAGCTGCTGTAGCTAAAGCATATTATGGAGTGCTTGTAAACCGAGAAAGAATAAAAATTATAGACGCCAATATTACAAGAGTAAAAAAATTAAAAGAAGATATTCAGGCACTAACGGAAAACGGATTTGCGGAGTTAATAGACAAAGACAGAGTAGAAGTTACGTTTAATAATTTGGAAACTGAAAAAGAAAAATTTGTGCGAATTATTCAATTGACAGAAGCACTATTAAAATTTCAAATGTTTTTCCCAATTGATCAGCAAATAAGCTTAAAGGATTCTCTAGACATTAAACAATTGCCAGCATTTGACGAAACTGATAAAAGCAAATTAAATGTATCCAACAGAGTAGAATATTCTATACTTGAAAAAGCCTTAAAGCTCAATGAACTCTCTCTAAAGAGATACAAAGGTGGATATTTGCCAAGCCTCGTTGGATATGCTTCTGCAGGATATTCTTACCTTACTCCTAAATTAACTTTCAATGGCGATAAATGGATTCCAGTTGCTTTAGTTGGAGCAACATTAAACATTCCAATTTTTGACGGATTCAGCAAACATTATAAAATTCAGCAGGGCTCAATAAATGTTCAAAAATCCAAAATGCAAATCAAACAATTTGAACAAGCTGCATTATTTGAATTTAGCTCTGCGCAAATCACTTATTCTAACTCACTTTCTTCTTTAAAAAACCAACAACGAAATGTGGTTCTTGCAGAAAATGTTTACAACACAACCAAAATAAAATACGAACAAGGAATTGGAAGTAATACCGATGTAATCAACGCCGATGCTTCTTTGAAAGAATCTCAAACAAATCTTTTTGCAGCACTTTACGATTACTACATTGCAAAAGTAGATATGGATAAAGCCCTTGGAAACATTAAGTAATTATAAACTAAAATTCAAAAATAATAATATAATTAAAAATGCAATTAAATAAAATACACATGAAAAAAGTATTGTCATTACTAATAATTGTTTCACTTTTTGCAATGTCTTGTGGCGGTAAAAAAGTTGATAAAAATGCTGAACTGGCAGAATTGAAAAAACAACAAAGCGAAATTTCTCAAAAAATAAAAGATATCGAAAAAGAACTGGGATCCCAAAATAAAGATTCTAAACAAATTTTGGTAAGTGTAGATACAATTGTTGAGAAAACATTTATACATTACTTAAATATTCAAGGTCGTGTAGATGCAACCGAAAACGTAATTGCAAATGCAAAAATGCCCGGAACGGTTTCTAAAATATTTGTAAAAGAAGGTGCAGTTGTAAAAGCTGGACAAGTAATTGCAACTACTGATGCTTCGGCAATGCTAAGTGGGTTAGAAGAAGCAAAAACAGGATTGGCTTTTGCAACAAATATTTATGAAAAACAAAAGAAATTGTGGGACCAAAAAATTGGTACTGAATTCCAATTCTTGCAAGCAAAGAATTCCAAAGAACAAGCCGAAAAAAGAATTGCAACTTTAAATGAGCAAATTGATATGTCGCAAATTGTATCACCAATTAATGGTGTTGTTGACGAGGTAATGCTAAAAATTGGCCAGCCTGCAAGCCCAGGAATGCCTGGAAATGGAATTAGAATTGTTAACCTTGGTTCTCTAAAAGTTAAAGCAGATGTAGCCGAAACATACTCTAAACATATCAAAGCCGGAAACGAAGTAATAGTAGAACTTCCAGATGCTGAAAAAACATTAAAAACAACTATTTCTTACGTAAGTAAATCCATAAATAATCTTACCAGAACATTTAATGTAGAGGTGCTGCTGCCCTCCTCTAACGATTACCAAGCAAACATGATGGCTATTTTAAAAATTGCCGATTACAAGTCAGAAAAAACATTGTCTGTTCCTGTAAACTTAGTTCAAAACTCAGACGAAGGTGAATACATTTTTATCGCTTCAAAAGAAGGAAATAAAACAATTGCAAAAAAGAAGACGATAAAAACAGGAAAACTAAGTGGCAATGATATTGAAGTTTTATCAGGAATTCAAAACAATGATTTAGTTATTTCTGTAGGATTTCAAGGCCTGAACGATGGCGACGAAATTCTAGTTAAGTAATCCATTTTATTTTAAATAAAAAAACATAAATGAAAGATTTCGAAAAAGAGTTTAAACCCTCTACGTGGTCCATAAATAACAAAACCAGCATTTTTGTAATGACGGTTATTATTTCGCTTGCCGGAATTTACTCCTACCTAACACTCCCAAAAACAAAGTTTCCGGATATTGTAATCCCTACAATTTATGTAACTACAATCAATGCAGGAACATCTCCAAAAGACATTGAAACTCTAATTACAAAACCACTTGAAAAACAAATCAAAGGCGTTTCAGGAGTTAAAAAAATGACATCCAATTCTATTCAAGATTTCTCTAATGTAATTGTGGAATTTGATACCGATGTAGATGTTGCCCTTGCCAAACAATTGGTAAAAGACGCAGTAGATAAAGCCAGGACTGATTTGCCTCAAACACTAACCAGAGAGCCAAACGTAATGGAGGTAAATTTCTCTGATATGCCTGTACTTTTTGTAAACATTTCGGGCGATTATGATTTAAATAAACTAAAAGGTTTTGCCGAAGAAATAAAAGATGAATGTGAATCATTAAAAGAGATAACTCGTGTAGATATTGTTGGTGCTTTAGACAGAGAAATTCAAATAAATGTAGATAAAAATAAAATGGAAGCCGCCAGCATTACTATGGGGGATATTCAAAGAGCAATTGCGTATGAAAATTCTACTATAAGTGGTGGTTTAATAAAAATGGACAATGTAAGAAGAGCCATATCTATAAAAGGTGAATTCAAAGACATTAGATTAATTCAAAATTTAATTATTCGTTCGCAATCTGGTGCCACAATTTACCTCAAAGATATAGCAGAGATAAAAGATGGTTTCAAAGAAAAAGAGAGCTACGCAAGATTAGACCACAAAAATGTAATCACACTTAATATAATCAAAAGGTCAGGAGAAAACTTAATTGAAACTTCCGATAAAGTAAGAAAAATTGCCGAGGACTTTAAGCAAAATAAATTTCCAAAAAATGTAAATGTGGTGCTTACTGGCGACCAATCTACTCAAACTAGAACTACACTAAAAGATTTAATCAATACCATTATTATTGGTTTTGTGTTGGTGTTAATTATCCTCATGTTTTTTATGGGTGTTACAAATGCATTCTTTGTGGCAATGTCAGTACCATTAAGTTGTTTTGTTGCATTTTTAGTTTTCCCTACCATTGGTTTTGAGCTAAACATGATTGTATTATTTGCATTTTTGCTTGCTCTTGGAATTGTAGTCGACGATGCAATTGTGGTTATCGAAAACACTCACAGGTTATTTCAAAATGGAAAAGTTGACATAAAAACTGCTGCAAAATATGCCGCTGGCGAAGTGTTCATGCCAGTGCTTTCAGGTACTCTTACAACACTTGCACCATTTATTCCGCTTGCCTTTTGGAAAGGTATTATTGGAAAATTCATGTTCTATTTGCCTATCACATTAATTGTTACTCTTCTTGCATCCTTGTTGGTGGCATACATTATAAATCCAGTTTTTGCTGTTCAATTTATGAAACCACACGAAGACGGTAATTTGCCAGAAGTGAAAGCTAAAAAGAACAGAAGATTTAAAAACACTTCTATAGTATTAGGAATATTTGCTCTCCTGATGTACGTCACTGGAAATGTGGGAACAGCAAATTTTGTCGTTCTTATGTTCATCCTCACTGCGCTAAATAAATATTTCTTAGAGAAAGCAATATTTAATTGGCAAGAAAAAATTTGGCCTGCATTTCAAAATTCGTATGCAAGGTTACTAACAAAATTGCTGAAAGGAAAGGGTGCAATTTATTTGTTGCTCATAACTTTTGGTCTATTTATTTTTAGTGTTGTTCTTACTGCAATTGTAAAACCAAAAGTTGTGTTTTTCCCTCAAGGTGAGCCAAATTTTGTGTATACTTATATTACTCTTCCTGTTGGAACAAAAGTAGAATATACCGATTCTATTACCAGGGTTGTTGAAGCCAAAGTATATAAAATTATGCAACCCGATGGAAAACCAAATCCAATAGTAGAATCAATTATTTCTAACGTTGCAGTTGGTGCTACAGACCCAAACAGTGGAGATAGAAGCACAGCACCGCACAAAGCAAAAGTTAGTGTGGCGTTTGTAGAATTTGAAAAGAGAAATGGAATATCAACTTCTGATTATTTAGAAAGAATAAGAAAAGAAGTGAAAGGAATTCCTGGGGTAGAAATTGTAGTAGACAAAGAAGCAAATGGTCCGCCAGTTGGAAAGCCAATTAGCATTGAAATAACTGGTGATGATTTAGATGAACTTGTTACAACAAGTCAAAAATTAAAATTGTATATAGATTCATTACAGATTCCGGGTATTGAAGAATTAAAAAGTGATATTCAAAATGTTAAACCAGAAGTTGTGGTTAATATAAACAGAGAAAGAGCAAATCGCGAAGGAATTTCTACTGCTCAAATTGGTATGGAATTGCGTAATGCTGTATTTGGTATTGAGGCATCAAAATTTCGTGATGAGAACGACGAGTATCCTATACAAATTCGTTTTCAAGAAAACCAACGTAACAACATTGACGATCTATTAAATTCTAAAATTACTTTTCGTGATATGAACATGGGCGGAATGTTGCGTCAAGTGCCTATTTCGGCAGTTGCTGATGTTACTTACGGAAATACTTTTGGGGGAATAAAAAGAAAAAATCAAAAAAGAATTGTTACGCTCGAATCAAATGTTTTGAGTACCGCAAATCCCAATGACGTTGTTGCTAAAGTAAATGAAAGCTTAAAAAACTTTAATCTACCTGCTGGGGTATCTATTGTAATGGGCGGAGAACAGGAGCAACAAAAAGAAACAGGTGCATTTTTAGGAATGGCGCTTTTGGTAGCCTTGGGTTTAATTTTCTTGATTTTGGTTACTCAATTTAATTCAGTTGGAAAGCCAATTTTAATTTTAGTAGAAATATTTTTCTCTGTTATTGGAGTACTGCTAGGTATGAGTATTTTTAATATGGAAATTTCTATTGTAATGACAGGAATTGGAATAGTTACATTAGCAGGTATTGTTGTAAGAAATGGAATTTTGTTGGTTGAGTTCACAGATATTTTAATTGAGCAAGGTATGCCATTAAGAGAAGCTGTGGTAGAAGCCGGAAGAACCAGAATGACACCAGTAATTTTAACTGCAATGGCAGCAATATTAGGTCTTTTGCCACTCGCTGTAGGAATGAATATAGATTTCGAAAGATTGTTCACAGAATTAAATCCACATATTTTCTTTGGTGGCGACAGTGTTGCATTTTGGGGACCACTAAGTTGGACACTAATATTTGGATTAAGTTTTGCAACATTCCTTACACTGTTTCTTGTACCAGGTATGTATCTTATCTATGGAAAAATGAGAGAAAGAATTTTTAAAAAGTAATTGTTTTGTTTGTTGTGAGAAATAAGGCTGAGATTAATTTCTTGGCCTTTTTTCGTTTTACACTTTAATTTTATCTTTGCCAATAAATAATCTATTTGTTTGAAAGTTTCCGTAATAATTCCCACATACAATACAGCCAATTTAGTTGGCCATGCAATTGAAAGTGTGCACAAATCTACTTACAAAAACTTTGAAATAATTGTTGTAGACGATGGCTCTACCGACAATACGAAACAAATCGTTGATGCACTAAAACAAAAGTTTGAATTTACTTACATCTACCAAAATAACAAAGGATTGGCCGGTGCAAGAAACACAGGAATAGAAAATGCTTCAGGAGATTTTTTAGTATTCTTAGATTCCGACGATTTAGTGCTACCAACTAAGTTTCAATTGCAAGTAGATTTTTTTTCAAAAAACAAAAACGTAGATGCTGTTTATTCTTTTTCTGATTGTTTTGTAGAAGATGACGCCAACAACAGATTTAATATTGGTCTTCCTATTTTCGAAGGAAATGTGTTGAACAATTTACTTTTCGGAAACTTTATGCATGTAAATTCTTTAATGGTAAAAACTTCAAAAGTAAGAGAAGTAGGTTTGTTTAATCCGCACTACAAAGAACTAGAAGATTGGGATTTATGGCTTAGAATGAGTTTAAACGGCTCAGAGTTCTACTGCCTCAAAGAAGTGCTTTCGTTGGTAAGAGTAAGAAAAGGAAGCATGACAACTAATCAAGATAAAATGAACAAAGCCATGGATAAAGTGCTTTCGAATCTTGAAACCAAATTCATAATTCAACACTCAGATAAAAGCTTAATTTTTAATTTTTTTAAAGCATTATTAGGTTTTAAAGTACTTGCAAATTCAACTAATTTTTACTTTACATTTTTTAGAGCGCTTAAAATTTGTGGTTTATCTTCTTTGGTTTCATTTGCAAAAATTTTCATTAAAAAATTAGTATTTTATTTCTACAGACCAAACAACTCAACCACCAACCAATTAGAACAAGTGTGGAATGCAAAATAAGCAAGTTTCAATTTCTGCCATAGTAGTAAGTTTCAATTGTGCCGATGTAATATTTGAATGCATAAATTCACTGCTCCATCACCAAGATTGCGAAGTAATTTTGGTAGACAACAATTCTACCGACGCCACAGTAAAAAATTTAGAACCTATACTCAACAAAATAAAGTTCATCCCAAACTCAGTAAATATGGGTTTTACTAAGGCCTGCAACCAAGCAATAGATGTTGCTAGCGGAGAGTATTTGTTGTTGTTTAACCCCGATGCTTATGTAACAGACACAACCACGCTAAACTTATTGGTAAATGAATTGAACAACAACCCAAAGCTTGGTGCTGTAGCACCACAATTACTTTATCCCGATGGTAAACTTCAAAACTACAACCGTAGATTCCCCTTTATTTCGGGAGTAATTGTAGAAAGTTTTGTGCCTTCAAAATTTTGGAATAAATTTTCTAGCTATAAAAAATATACCTACCAAGATTTAGATTTAAGCAAAGAAAATTATTTAGAACAACCCGCAGGCGCTGCCATACTTTTTAGGAAAGAGTTTAGGTTGGATGAAAATTATTTTATTTATGGTTCAGACGTGGAGTTATGTAAAAATATTATTGATGCCGGATTAAAAGTAAAAACTGTTCCTGCTTCACAAGTTTTTCATCACCAATCAAAAGGAGGAACAGAAAACGTAAATCACCTTCTAAAAATGTATTTGCAGTTGGAGTATTATTTTGCAATGAGGTATTTTTTTAGAAAACATTATGGAGTTTTATACGCCACTTTTTACATTATTATAAATTCTATTTTCCTTTTTATAGTTGCTGCAATAAGTATTTTAAGCTTCAACCAAAATAAAATCAATTTAAAATTTAAGCGCTTACTGTTTTTTCTTCAAGGTAAAAGGTTGTCCAACGGAGGGAAATTAAGTGCCTAAGTGTTTTAAATTATCATATTCCCTTGGCACTTCATCAACTTTAGTTTTGCAAACTTCTTTAAAAGATAGAAGTACAAAGTCTAAAAATCATCTTTAGATAGAGCATAGACTTTCAGAAAAAAATAAATACTAAAATTCCTTTTTGCCACAACTTAAAATAGTTTATTGTGCATCACTAACTCTATAGCTTTTTTGCTTGTTGATGCTTCAAACCTAAATAATTCATAAATACAATTTACTATTAAATTTATACATTTGCTTTCAAAAAAAAATACTAAAAGAATGGAAGATTTTGTAAAGGTATATGACAATTCTGAACAAGTTAATTGTTATATCAACGAAAAAGATTTACAAAAACCCGAACAAGCTATAATAAACAAATATTTTGATAAAATAAAAAATTCTGTTTTGCTAGATGTGGGTATTGGAACAGGAAGAACTACTTATCATCTTTCTGGCATTGCTAAAAAATATGTTGGTGTTGACATTTCTCAGGGTATGCTTAATGGAGCAAATGAAAACTTCAGAAATCAAAATTTAGATTTTAAAGTTTGTGATGCAAGAAATATGTCAATCTTTGAAGATAATACTTTTGATGTTGTTTTTTTTAGTTTTAATGGTATTGATTATATTGAAATAGATGAAAGAATTTTATTCTTTGATGAAGTAAAGCGAATTTCAAAGAAAGATGCACTATTGATTTTCTCTACTCATAATATTCAAAATATTCCAAGGTTAATGCGATTAAAATTTTCCAATCACCCAAAAGTTTTTTATGAATATTGTATAAAATACTTGAAATTAAAATTTCACAACTGGAGTGCTGATCTTTCAAATAATAAAGTAATTAAAATTAATGATGGTCTACATAATTTTAAATTTTTAACAACATATATAAATCCTATTTATCAAAAGGAATTATTGGAAAATTACGGATTTAAAAATGTATGCTGCTTTGGTTATCCCAGCGGAAACGAGCTAAATTCGGATGAATTAATAAATACTACAGATCCTTGGATTTACTTCAGTTGTACAGTCAATAACTAAAGATATTCTTTCAGTTAATCAGCCAACAAGTTCTCTAAAATCTTTTTAGATTAAGTCATTTAGACTCTTGAATTGGATTACAATCAACAGATAATCTTAGTAAACAAAATATACTCTGTTTTATGGAGTATCTAAACGCCCTTATTTTTTTTGATTGTGCCAAATAGAATAGTAAAATAGGCCATTACAACACTTTCGCCCAAAGGCATCGAAAAAGAGTGTGTTCGGTGGTGTTTGAGGAAAAAAAAATTTTGTAATTGGTAAGAATAAAACGTGTGCCAGCCTCAAAAAAAGTCTCAAAATAACTTTTAAGTTGGCATTGATTACGAATTTCTTTGAGTGTTGAAAAATGAAATTTTAAAATAATTTTATTAAACAATCAGCAGGTTTTTAGGGTACAATCCATGTTATTTAATCCCCTTTTTATAAACAAATTTCAATAAATAAAATTTAAAAAGAACTTATTTGCCAAAATGAGTTTATACCATTTTACCAAAGTTAAATTAAATCATCAATTTTTAGGTTAAACTTTTATAGATAAATCATCTTGGAGGCTCTGCCGATTCTGGATTCACACTTCTCATTTCTAAATAATAGGTCAAGTCAGAAATATCACCATTATTTTTCTTGAAATATGTTCCTCCCCAAGTAAACGAAATCTTTTTAAATTCTACTGGGTCGCCGTTATAAAGGCAGAATGTATGTAAAATTATATAATTTATTCCTTCTTCTACTGTTTGGCTAACATTTTCTATCACTGGGCCAATATCTTTTTTTGGAATGTAAAAATTTGTTGATGCAATTGGCACGGAGTCATTTTCTTTCTTTGTTTTTTTTGTAATTTTCTCTTTTGCACTTTCTAACCTGGCCTTTTTTTGTTCTTCTGATTGCCTATCCTCTTCTGTTTTTTTTATTTTCTTTTTATTTTCTGCTTCCTTTTTTCTTGACTCTTTCTGCAATTTTTCATCTAAAAGTGCTTGCTCTTTTTGGTTTTTCGCCATTTCCTCCTCTTCTTCTTTTAATTTAGACTCTAATTTTTTTGCTAATTCAGCATTTCTAGTTTCTGCTTTTAGTTTTTCTTTAGCGTTTTTAGCTTCAATTTCTGCATTAAGTTTGGCCTCTTTTTCTTGCTGCAATTGCTTTTGTTTTTCAGCTTCAGCTTTCATCTTTATGTTGTTTTCAACTTCTTCTTGAAGTTTTTCAAGACGCTTTTTCAAAACTTTATCTACCGTGTAATCAAAATCATTAGCGTTTTTATCAAAAAATATTGCACCTATGGGCGAATTTAAAACTGATACATCCAACTCCGGCATTTCTTTAAATAACCTAACTGCAATTGGAAATTTGAATGTTTCATTCGTTACAATTTTTTCACTTATGCCTTTGGTTGATATTGTAATCATTTTTGAAACGTACCTTTCTTTGGAGCACCTTAAAACATATTCTACTTCAGGATCAACATCAAAAATAAATTTACCAGTAACAGTTGTTATCATGGTTTTTGATACTTTTCCGTTATACATAATTTCAACAACTGAGTTTTCTAAGGGATAACCATTCTCCTCGTCTTTTACTATGCCATCTATGGTTAACTTAATAACAGGTTGTGCAATTGAAACGACTGAAAAAAATAAAAGCAATAAACAAAAACCTGCTATTCTAGAATTCATGTAAATAGAAATATGTATTTCAATTTCTACAAACATAAGTAAAAATTAAAATTTCTTAAAATAAAATCTAAAAAATATTTAAAACAAGTTGTTTACTCTGGTTTAAATATTTTTTTACGAAATTGCAATCAATTATGTACATTTTATAAAATTAATTTGCTTAAAATAAAGACATTAAGAATCTTTATTCCATCTACAATAAAATTTAACGAATAATAAAGTTGCTTTAATTTCTTTTTGTTGTTAAATTTGAGTTTAAAAATGATTAACAATATGTTAATATTAAATTCCTTGCGTGGGGTCACTTTTCAGCGCTTTACAAATAATCTTAATACTATTCACATATAATTCACTCTAAAACAAAGATTCTATGGACATCAAAATTCAGTCAGTTCATTTCGACGCAGACAAAAAGCTTATCGATTTTATTCACGAAAGAATAGAAAAATTAAACCACTTTCACGACGGCATTATCCTTTGCGACGTAATCCTAAAACTCGACAAAGCCTCAGTGCCCGATAACAAAATTGCCGAAATAAAAATTCATATATCCGGAAGCGATATGTTTGCAAAAAAACAATGTAAATCCTTCGAAGAATCAATTGACACAACAATTGATGCTTTAAAAAAACAATTGTTAAAAACGAAAGAAAAAGTAAAAATTTAAAATTCTATTACAAACTTTTCGAAAGCGGGCTATTTTAGCCCGCTTTTTTACTTTATGTTAGGTTTGATTTTAATTTTAAATGTATGATTTTCAGAAATTATTTTCATTCAAAACCATATTTACTCTAATATTTAAAAAAAAATTTTGCAATCCAAAAATCATTCTTACATTTGCAGTCCATTTTAAAAAATGGAATCGTTTTTTGACACATTGCCGATGTAGCTCAGTTGGCCAGAGCAGCTGATTTGTAATCAGCTGGTCGGGGGTTCGAATCCCTCCATCGGCTCTATATTAAGTGAAAATAGAAGGGGAGATACCAGAGTGGCCAAATGGGACGGACTGTAAATCCGTTGCGAAAGCTTCGAAGGTTCGAATCCTTCTCTCCCCACAGAAAGAGAGGGTAACCTTCAGTAAAAGAGGTTTTAGTTCTTTAAAATAAAAAGGAAATGAAGTAAAATTAAGGTTTTACTTCTAGGATAATTTTGATCACTAGCGGAAGTAGCTCATTTGGTAGAGCATCAGCCTTCCAAGCTGAGGGTGGCCGGTTCGAGCCCGGTCTTCCGCTCAAAATTAAGCCGTTGTAGCTCAGTGGTAGAGCACTTCCTTGGTAAGGAAGAGGTCGAGAGTTCGATTCTCCTCAACGGCTCTATCTCAACAGCCTTTAGGAAATTGATATTTCGGCGTGTGTTTTTTTGGAAGTTGGAATTGAAAAAGCTAAACACAAAAAAAAGGGTATGAAAACACCTGGTTATTTTAATAATTAAAAATTTTCAAGTTGCTTTTACTAGCAATATTTTAGGGTAGGAAACGAAAACTAGAAACATAAATATAACAATAAATCGTTTTTTAACATGGCAAAAGAAAAATTCGACCGTTCCAAACCACATGTAAACATTGGAACCATTGGTCACGTTGACCACGGTAAAACTACCCTTACCGCAGCTATTACATCAGTTTTAGCAGACATGGGTTTTGCAGAAGTAAGAGATTTTGCTTCTATTGATAATGCTCCGGAAGAAAAAGAACGTGGTATTACCATTAATACTTCTCACGTAGAGTATGCAACAAAAAATCGTCACTACGCTCACGTTGACTGTCCAGGTCACGCTGACTACGTAAAAAACATGGTTACTGGTGCTGCCCAAATGGACGGTGCTATACTTGTGGTAGCAGCAACTGATGGACCAATGCCTCAAACTCGTGAACACATCCTTTTGGCTCGTCAGGTTGGCGTGCCTAAAATTGTTGTTTTCATGAACAAAGTAGACATGGTTGACGATGCTGAGTTACTTGACTTAGTTGAAATGGAAATTCGTGAGTTATTAACTTTCTATCAATTTGATGGCGACAATACTCCAATCATCCGTGGATCTGCTCTTGGTGGATTAAACAAAGATGCTACTTGGATGCCAAAAATTCTTGAGTTAATGGATGCGGTTGATAATTTCATTCCTATTCCTCCTCGTGAAGTTGACAAACCATTCCTAATGCCGGTTGAAGACGTTTTCTCAATCACTGGTCGTGGAACTGTTGCTACAGGAAGAATTGAAACTGGTGTTATCAACTCAGGAGATGAAGTTGAAATCATGGGTATGCAAGACGAAAAGTTAAAATCAGTTGTAACTGGTGTTGAGATGTTCAGAAAACTTCTTGATCGTGGTGAAGCTGGTGACAATGTTGGTCTTTTATTACGTGGTATAGACAAAACTAATATCCGTCGTGGTATGGTTATCGCTAAACCAGGTTCAATTACACCGCACAAATCTTTCAAAGCAGAGATTTATGTTCTTAAAAAAGAAGAAGGTGGACGTCACACTCCATTCCACAACAAATACCGTCCTCAGTTCTACTTAAGAACAACTGACGTTACAGGAGAAATTAGCTTGCCAGAAGGTCGTGACATGGTTATGCCTGGCGATAACTTAACTATTACAGTTGATCTTATCATGCCGGTTGCTATGGACAAAGGTTTACGTTTTGCAATCCGCGAAGGTGGTAGAACTGTAGGTGCTGGACAGGTAACTGAGATAATTTCTTAATAAAAACTAGAGGCTGAAAAAGGATGCTTTGTGTCTTCACACGAGGCATCCTCTTCTGCTTTTTACTATAGTATCCATACACGGGTGTAGTTCAAGGGTAGAATGTCGGTCTCCAAAACCGCTGATGGGAGTTCGAATCTCTCCACCCGTGCAAAAAGAAACAGTGAGATGATAGAAAAAATTAAAAATTATTTTCAAGAAACATACACCGAATTGGTGGAAAAAGTTTCTTGGCCAACATGGCCAGAGCTGCAAAGTAGTGCCGTAGTTGTAATGATTGCAAGTTTAATCATTGCAATTATGATTTTGGCAATGGATACTGGCTTTAAATTCATAATGGAAAATCTATATAAATTATCTAGCTAATGCAAATGACTGACCAACAAGTAAAGAAATGGTACGTTGTAAGGGCTGTTAGCGGTAAAGAAAAAAAGGTTAAACAGTATATCGAAGTTGAGATAAATCGTGTTGGACTAGCAGATCTTGTTGCTCAAGTATTGATTCCGACAGAGAAAATTTATCAAATTAGAAACGGTAAGAAAATCAGCAAAGAAAGAAATTTCTTTCCAGGTTATATTTTAATGGAAGCGGCACTTTTAGGAGAACTTGTTCACACCATAAAAAATATAAATGGCGTAATTGGTTTTCTTGGTGACAAAAACGGTGACCCTACACCATTAAGAATTCAAGAAGTAAATAGAATTCTAGGAAAAGTAGATCAACTTGCTGTTCAAGACGAAGAAATGAACAACCCTTACGTTGTAGGCGAAATGGTAAAAGTAATTGATGGTCCATTTAATAGTTTTTCTGGTGTAATTGAAGAAATAAACGAAGAAAAAAAGAAATTGAAAGTAATGGTGAAGATTTTTGGAAGAAAAACACCATTAGAATTGGGCTACATGCAAGTAGAAAAAGAAATTGGATAAACTTTCTAATTGTTTTCATGAGGCTTCCACTTATGAACTGCAAAAGAAATTTATTATATAAATCATAAACTTAAACAATGGCAAAAGAAGTAACAGGATTCGTAAAACTCCAAGTAAAAGGCGGAGCTGCTAATCCTTCACCCCCAATTGGACCAGCACTAGGTTCAAAGGGTGTAAACATCATGGAATTTTGCAAGCAGTTTAATGCAAGAACTCAAGATTTAGCAGGTAAAGTATTGCCAGTTATCATCACGGTTTATTCTGACAAATCTTTTGATTTCGTCATCAAAAAACCACCGGTGGCAATTTCAATTCTAGAAGTGGCTAAAATTAAATCTGGTTCAGCTGAATCTAACAGAAAAAAAGCTGGTCAAATTTCTTGGGATCAAGTAAAAACAATTGCAGAAGAAAAAATGGTAGACATGAATTGTTTTACCATTAATTCTGCCATGAGTATGGTAGCAGGAACAGCCAGGAGTATGGGTATTGCTGTAACAGGCGATTCACCACTAACAAAAAAGTAATAATTAATAACAAGAAAAATGGCAAAACTGAGCAAAAACAGGAAAGCTGCACTTGCAAAGGTTGACCTCGAAAAATCGTATCCCTTACAAGAAGCATCTAAAGTGGTTAAAAATGTTACAACCACAAAATTTGATGCCTCTGTTGATGTAGCTGTAAGATTGGGTGTTGACCCAAGAAAAGCTAACCAAATGGTAAGAGGTATTGTTACCCTTCCGCATGGAACAGGAAAAACCGTTCGTGTATTAGCTCTTTGTACTCCAGATAAAGAAGCCGAAGCTAAAGAAGCTGGCGCTGACTTTGTAGGTTTGGATGAGTACATAGAAAAAATCAAGGGCGGTTGGACAGATATCGATGTTATCATCACTGTACCAAGTGCAATGGGAAAAGTAGGAGCCTTAGGAAAGATTTTAGGACCAAGAGGCTTAATGCCTAATCCAAAAACCGGAACCGTTACGATGGAAGTAGGTAAAGCAGTGAAAGAAGTAAAAGCTGGTAAAATCGACTTTAAAGTTGACAAGACTGGTATCATTCACGCTTCAATTGGAAAAGCATCTTTTGATCAACAAAAACTTTCGGAAAATGCAGCCGAACTTATTTCTACTATCATCAAACTAAAGCCATCGGCAGCTAAAGGTACTTATGTAAAATCAATAAGCATGTCTAGTACCATGAGCCCTGGAGTAAAAGTTGACCCTAAATCAGTGGGTGCTTAATTAATCACAAAAAAGCTTTAAGCGATGAAAAGAGAAGAAAAAGAATTAGCAATTAACTCACTGGTAGAAACCATTGCTAACAATAGCAATTTCTACCTTACCGACACTTCCTCACTTACAGTTGAAAAAGTAAATCAACTTAGAAGAAAGTGCTTTCAAAACGCAATTCAATTAAAAGTAGTAAAAAACACACTACTAGAAAAGGCATTTGAAAGATCAGGTAAAGATTTTAGCGAACTTTACGGTTGCCTCAAAGGTACAACCGCTGTAATGTTCTGCGAATCTGCAAACGTGCCGGCACGTGTAATAAAAGAATTTAGAAAAGATAAAGATACTAAACCTGCTTTAAAAGGTGCTTATGTTCAAGAATCTATCTATATCGGTGATAACCAAGTTGATGTTTTAGCTTCTATCAAGTCTAAAAACGAAGTTATCGGAGATGTTATAGGTCTTCTTCAATCACCTGCTAAAAATGTTATTTCTGCTCTTAAATCAAGCGGCGGAAAACTTGCAGGAATAATCAAAACTCTTTCTGAAAAACCGGAGTAATTAATAAACAACAATTAAAAATTAACAATTAAAAATCAATAAAAATGGCAGACTTAAAAGCATTTGCTGAACAACTAGTTAACCTAACAGTTAAAGAAGTTAACGAATTGGCCACAATTCTAAAAGATGAATATGGTATTGAACCTGCAGCAGCAGCTGTAGCAATAGCAGCCGGCCCTGCGGGCGGAGCAGCAGTAGAAGAAAAAACATCTTTTGATGTAATTCTTAAAGCTGGTGGTGCAAACAAATTAGCAGTAGTAAAATTAGTTAAAGACCTTACTGGTCTTGGACTAAAAGAAGCTAAAGATTTAGTTGATGGTGCTCCAAAGCCTATCAAAGAAGGCGTTAGCAAAGAAGATGCTGAGCAATTAAAAGCTCAACTTACTGAAGCAGGAGCTGAAGTAGAAGTAAAATAAGCAATTGCCAACCCAAGGTTGGCACTTCATTCGCAGATGGTTTAGTCCAAAAAGTTCACTTTTTGGACTAAACCAATTTGTTATTTTATTAGTTCAACTCATTCTTTGTCAACTTTAAAAACTTTATAAGCATTGGTAACAAATAAAAAAGCAGAAAGAATATCTTTCTCGAAAATAAAAAAACACATCCCATATCCAGATTTTTTGGATATACAATTACAATCTTTTCAAGATTTTTTCCAATTAGAAACTACTGCCGAAAATCGCCAAGACGAAGGTCTTTTTAAGGTTTTTGCAGAAAACTTTCCTATTACAGACGCTAGAAATAACTTTGTATTAGAGTTTTTGGATTATTTCATAGATCCACCAAGATACACCATCGAAGAGTGTATAGAAAGAGG
>JBAXQC010000056.1:0-17685 GCA_037131955.1 Bacteroidota bacterium | reverse complement strand
ATTTTTAATCTACCTTTATTGCCAATTTTTTTTAAACTAAGTAATAACTAACACTTTTTAAAACATGATTAAACCATTATTTGTTTCCATTATTTCTGTTTGTTTAGGGTTTTCTAATTCATACTCTCAAGACCGTCCTGCACCAAAAAATCCGCCACCTCCACCTACTGCTCCAATAACAAATGTGGCCAAACCAAATCCAATTCCTCAGTATAAAGTTCAAAAATTTGCAAACGACCCTTTTAACACCAGTATTTACACACTTAATAATGGATTAAAAGTTTATATAAGTGTAAATAAAGAACAACCAAGAATACAAACATACATTGCGGTTAGAGCCGGAGGCAAAAACGATCCTTCAGATGCAACAGGTCTTGCCCATTATTTAGAGCACATGCTGTTTAAGGGAACAGATAAAATTGCATCCTTAGATTACAACAAAGAGAAACCATTGTTAGATCAGATTGAAAACCTCTACGAAGATTATAGAGCAACCAAAGACGATGCAAAAAGAAAAAAAATATATCATTCTATCGACAGCTTATCGGGAGAAGCAGCAAAATATTCTGTTGCCAATGAATACGATAGAATGATAGCTCAAATGGGTTCAAAGGCCACTAACGCACATACATCTTTTGAAGAAACAGTTTACCACAACGATATACCAAACAACCAATTTGAAAACTGGATTTCCTTGGAGGCAGAACGTTTTAGAAATCCTGTTATGAGAATTTTTCATACCGAACTAGAAGCTGTTTACGAAGAAAAAAATAGAGGTTTAGATTCCGATGGCAATAAATCTATTGAAGCACTGCTTTCAGGTTTATTTAAAAAACATACTTACGGCACTCAAACTACTATTGGAACTGTAGAACATCTTAAAAATCCTTCCATAAAAAGAATAAATCAATATTTAAAAAAATACTACATTCCCAACAACATGGCCATTTGCTTGAGCGGGGATATTGATCCCGAATATGCAGTTAGAGCTATTGATAAAACTTTTGGAACATTTGCCACACAGCCTCTAGAAGCATTTGTGCCTCAAAAAGAAGATCCAATTTTAAAACACGAAACGTATGAAGTATTTGGACCCGAAGCCGAATCTATGATAATGGGTTATAGATTTAATGGTTCAAATTCTATTGACTCAGACATTTTAAAAATGATGAGTTTTATGTTATACAACGGAAAGGCTGGACTGTTAGACATGGACTTAAATTTAAAACAAAAAGTGTTAGAGTCTTTTTGCGAAGCATACCTCTTAAAAGACTACAGTATTTTATTTATGGGAGGGAGTCCAACTCAAGGACAAACATTAGAAGAAATGCAAAAATTATTTTTAGAAGAAATTGAAAAATTAAAAAAAGGAGATTTCCCCGAATGGTTGCCACAAGCCACCATCACCAATCTAAAATTAGAAATGATGACAGAATTGGAATCTAATGAAGACAGAGCAAGCGCTTTAGTGGATGTTTTTATTAAAGATGAATCTTGGGAAAAATACATAAATACAATAAACAGACTTTCTAAAATTACTAAACAACAAATTGTAGACTTTGCAAAAAACAACATGAACGACAATTATGTACTGGTTTACAAAAGAAGCGGCGAGGATAAGAAAATGGTTAAAGTATCTAAACCAGAAATTACTCCTGTGGAGACCAATAGAGACAAAAAATCCGATTATGCAAAAAACTTTAATGCCGAAAATGTTGTGGAATTAAAACCAGAGTTCATAGATTTTTCTAAAGAAATAAATAAAGCAATGGTTAATGGAGTTGAAATGTATGCTGTAAAAAATCCAATCAATACTCTCTTTAAATTAGACTTTGTTATACCAATGGGGAGTGCACACAATAAATTATTGCCAATTGCTTTCGATTACATTTTATACGCTGGCACATCTAAAATGAGTGCAGAAAACTTACAAACAGAATTGTTTAAGTTGGGGTGCGATTTTAAAGTTAGTTGCGAGGAAAATCAATCAAAAATTACAATTTCGGGGTTAGACGAAAACAAAGGAAAAGCAATTGAGTTAATTGAATTGTTGATTAGAGATGTGCAAGTAAGCGAAGAAATTATGCAAAATGTTATTGCACAAAATTTTCAAGTAAGAGATGACATTAAAAAAAACAAGGGAGTAATTTTGCAACAGGCAATGGCAAGCTTTGCTAAATACGGTGCCATTAATCCTTTTAACAATGTTTTATCTAATGAAGAATTAAAAAATCTGAAAGCAGAAAAGCTTGTTCAATTGCTGAAATCTGTTTTTAATTTCAAGCATCAAATTCATTATTATGGCCCAAGTGTTGCAGAAATTGCTGCAGCAGAATTTCAAAAATACCACTCGGTTCCTAAATCGCTTATAGTGCCCCAATTTGAGTCTAATTTTACTGAACAAGCCATCAAAGAAAATAAAGCCATATTCGTTGATTTTGAAATGCAGCAAGCCGAGTTGCTGTTCTTGTCTCAAATTACTGCTTTTGATTCTACTTTAATTCCAGTATCAAAAATTCATAATCAGTATTTTGGCGCAGGATTAAATTCTGTTGTTGGCCAAACGCTAAGAGAATCTAAAGCACTTGCTTACAGCGTTTTTTCTAGTGTTTCTATGCCCAAAATAAGCAACAGAAGCATCTACGGAGTTTCCTATATTGGAACGCAAGCCGATAAATTATACGAGGCCACTGCCGGAATGAAATCCTTGCTAGATACATTACCCTTGGCGCAAGATATGTTTGAGGAAACTAAAAAATCTATCATTCAAAAAACAAACTCTGAGCGAATTTCAAAGAAAGATATTCTCTCCAGTTATTATGCCGCCAAACAACTTGGAATGTCACATGATTCAAGAAAAGCAACTTACGACCTAGCAAAATCAATACAATTGGATGATTTGGCAAAATTTCATTCAAAATATATTGCCAGCAAAAACATCTCCTATTTAATTATTGGCAAAAAAGATAAAATACTCTCATCAGGATTTTCTAAATTTGCCCCACTAACAGAAATTAATAAAAATCAAATTTTTGGATTTTAAAGACAAAAAATACAATGAATAAAATTAAAGTTGCAAACCCAGTAGTAGAAATGGATGGAGATGAAATGACAAGAATAATTTGGGATTTCATAAAAAAGAAACTTATTCTTCCATACCTAGAAATAGACATTAAGTATTTTGATTTAGGCATTGAACACCGAGATGCTACAAACGATCAGGTTACTATTGATGCAGCAAATGCTGTTAAACAATTTAACGTAGGCATTAAATGTGCAACCATTACTCCAGATGAACAAAGAGTAAAAGAATTTAACTTAAAGCAAATGTGGAAATCGCCAAACGGAACCATAAGAAATATTTTAGATGGAACAGTTTTTAGAGAACCTATTGTTATGAAAAACATTCCTAGGTTGGTGCCAAACTGGACTGCTCCTATTTGTATTGGTCGTCATGCTTTTGGAGATCAATACCGTGCAACAGATTTTGTTACAAAAGGAAGTGGTAAACTCACAATTACGTATACTCCAGACAATGGAGATGCCCCGCAATCTTTTGATGTATTTAATTTTAAAGGTAACGGAGTTGCATTGGCGATGTATAATACCGAAGAATCAATTAAAGGATTTGCAAGGTCTTGCTTTAACACAGCTATAGATAAAAAATGGCCACTTTATTTTTCTTCTAAAAATACTATTCTAAAAAAATACGATGGAAGATTCAAAGATATTTTTGAAGAAATTTACATGAGTGAATTTAAAGAACAGATGGATGCTTTAGGGCTAACTTATGAGCACAGATTGATTGATGACATGGTAGCAAGTGCACTTAAATGGAATGGAAATTTTGTGTGGGCGTGCAAAAATTACGACGGTGATGTTCAATCCGACATTGTTGCTCAAGGGTTTGGTTCACTAGGATTGATGACATCTGCTTTGATTACTCCGGATGGAAAAACTATGGAGGCAGAAGCGGCGCACGGAACAGTTACTAGGCATTATAGAATGCACCAACAAGGTAAAAAAACTTCCACAAATCCTATAGCTTCTATTTTTGCTTGGACTCAAGGCTTGGCGTTTAGAGGCAAATTAGATAACAATGATGCATTAATTGATTTTGCTAAAAAACTAGAAGAAGTTTGCGTAGAAACAGTTGAAAGTGGAAAAATGACAAAAGACCTTGCTG
Organism: Bacteroidota bacterium; assembly: GCA_037131955.1. Lineage (GTDB taxonomy): Bacteria > Bacteroidota > Bacteroidia > UBA4408 > UBA4408 > CAIMMJ01. Next base: position 13,499 of record JBAXQC010000056.1, on the reverse strand, counting down.
TTTGTATTTATGGCGAAAAAGTTTCTGTTGAAAATTATTTATTTACAGAGGAATTTTTAGATTTAATTGATGAAAATTTGAAGAAAAAATTAGCCTAATAGTTTTTGATAATAAATTTAATTGTGGCAAAATAAGTAGGATTTCATTTCTCCTTATTTTGTCATTTTTTTTTACGAATTTTGAAACTGAATCTTACAAACTGCTCCCCCATCATTAAAAAATTCTAACTCGCCTCTAAGCTGATGAACTAAGATTTGAATTAAATTCATTCCAAGAGTATTTTTACTTTCTATTTCTTTTGCAGCAGGCAAGCCAATACCATCATCAGCTACAGAAAAATAATATTTTTCTTGTTGATTGAATTTTATTTTAATTTTTCCCTCCTTTCTGTTTTCAAATGCATATTTGTAGGAATTAATTACCAATTCATTTATTATTAAACCTATTGTTAAAGCTATACTAATTTGCATAGAAAAACTGTTAGATTCAATCTCAATATCTATTTTCTTATTGGAGGATGAGTAAGAACTTGCAATTTTATTAGTTAACTCTATTAAATATTCCTGAATATCAATCTCCGAAAAATTTTCACTCTTGTACAATTGATCATGAATAATTGCCATCGATTTTATTCTTGATTGACTTTCGGTGAGCAGTTGTTTTATTTTTGGATCGTCAACACTTTCTGATTGCATAAAAAGCAAGCCAGAAATTATGGCTAAGTTATTTTTAACTCTATGATGAACTTCAGAAAGCAAAATTTCTTTTTCTTTTAGTTGACGATTAATTTCATCTTCGTTATTTTGCTGTTCAGTTATATTCTCTACCAAACAACTTATTCCAATAAATTTACCAGATGTGTCAAAAAGAGCTGTAGAAAACCAGTTTACCAAAATTAACTCTCCACTTTTTGTAATGTTTTGAAATACTTTTTGTTCTCGTAAAACTTTACCAGATTTTATGTCATTCCAATATTCTACAAAAGTGGGACGTAAATCTTCTTTAACAAGCGAATATGCTTTTTTTTCAATTATTTCTTTTTTTGAATAACCAAAAATAGTTTGTGAACTTTTATTCCATTCTAAAACCTCAAAGTTCTCGCCCCATTCTATATAACCTAGTGGGGATTGTTCAATTTGTAACGTTCGTTTTTGCTTATCTAAAAACAACTGCTTATTTATCTTTTTTAGTTCCGATATGTCAGATAATCTGATTAAAAATACTTCATCATTCTCTAGTTTTAATAGTTTAATGGAGTAGCTGGCCCAAAATGTATTCCCTTTGTATGTTTTGTATTCTACTTCATCTTCAAAAAAACCATAAAGTTTAACTTGATTAACAATTAATTTTTTATCGGTTTCTGTAAGATGTTTAACTCTTGCCATTCGAATAAAATTATTGATGTCTGAAACATAATTTAGCTCAGACAACTCAAACATCTCTTTTATTTTTCTATTGCAACTAATAAGCTGATCTGTTTCAAATTCAAAAATCATAAATCCATCGGGAGCCTCCTCATAAACTTTGCTCAATAAAATGGTTTTAAAATTAAGCTCAGTTTCCGATTCTATTTGAGGTGTAATGTCTTCAGAAAAAATAATTATAGATTTTCTGGTAAGTGATGAACAATAACGTGGAACGGTTAATACTTTATAGTATTTTTTATTTAATTTAATAACAGAAGAGACTTGATTTTCTGAGCTTAAAGAAAGTTCTATGTTATGCTTAAAATCATTTGCAACTTGTTCGGGTAGATAATTAAAAATATTGCTTCCTATAAAATTATCATCTGTGATGTTTAATATTTCTTTGGATAATTTATTAAAAAAAATAATTTCGCCATTCTCATAAGTCTCGAAAATTGAAAAGTTAATAAAATCTGAAAAATCCTTGATTCTTAAATTAGATTTTAATAGTTCTTGCTCAACATTACCTAGCTTTTGTTCTAATTCTTGAACATCATTTTTTGAATCTTGAAGACTCTTTGATAATAAAACTATTTGTTTTTTTAAATCTTCAATTTCTAACATTGTATATTTAAATTACAAAATCGATACAAATATAACCAATTGCTACTAATAAGTCTATCCCCAAGTAATTTCAAATTTCTCAGTTAAATTTTTAAATTCTACCGTATTTATGTCCATAATAACCACTCTATCTTTTGGAGGTTTGTGGTAGGGATCAAAATCACTTAATGGCTCTACAAATGAAATATGCTCTAACGTAATTTTTAAATCAATTCCATTTAGTTTAACACTGTTTTTGTAGTTAGAAAATCCATGAAAAAACAATCTGATAGTGTTAAAATGAGATGAATAATTTCCTTCTACTTTTTCAAAAACTAATTTTTTTTCTTCACACAAATGTTGGATTTTTCTCTTAAAGTATTTTCCGTTTTTGTACTCAAATGTTTCGCCATCGTCCTCGTAGTATTCAAAAGTGTGATTATCTCCTTCGTATAAATGAATATCTAATACATCTTTGGGTTTAGTTTTTAAATTTGGAACATCGGTTTGCATGCAAATAATACTTCCGGCTTTAATATATAGTGGCAAGGTTTCTTTGTGCAATTCTACTAGATGTTCGCTATTGCCTTCATAAGCTTTTACAGTAAAAAAATCGTACCACTTACCTTTGGGTAAATAAACTTTGCAATACTCTTTGTTACTCTCTACAGGAGCAACTAATATTGCAGGTCCAAATAAATATTGATTTTGAAATGCAGTAGAATAAATCTTATTGTCGTGTGTATAATCAATAGCTAAACTCCTGGCCACCGGCATTCCTGTGGTAGCCGCTTCGTAAAAAACAGAATACAAATACGGCATTAATTTATACCTAAGTTTAATAAAGTTTCTAGATATATCTTCTACTTCTTCGCCGTAAGTCCAGGGCTCAGAATCTCTGCTATTTACCATGGCATGGGTTCTAAAAAATGGTGAAAATGCTCCAATTGCTATCCATCTTGCAAACAAGGGTGCTGTGCATTCTCCTGCAAATCCACCAATATCATAACCTGCATTGGCAACACCTGCAAGACCCATAGAATTTACTAGCCTCACTCCTGCCATCATGTGTTCGTCAGAACTTACATTATCGCCAGTCCACACTGCTGCATACCTTTGAATTCCACAAAATCCCGCACGAGTAAGAACAAAGGGGCGCTTTCCTCCCAATTGTTTTTTTGCTCCCTCATAAGTGGCTCTTGCCATTTGCATTCCATAAATATTTCTAGCTTTTTTATGGGCTGCACCATTTCCTTCGTAGTCAAATTCAATTAATTCTGGCAAATGTTGACCCCACGCTGCCGGCTCATTCATATCGTTCCAAAAACCTTCAATACCAACATCCGTTAAAACACTTAAACTTTTTCCCCACCACTCTCTCACTTCGTGTGCAGTAAAATCGGGGAAAGCACTCCAACCGGGCCAAACCTGACCTTTAAAAATTTCATCATCCGGATAAGTTACAAAGTAATTTTCTTTTACACCGTCTTCGTAAGCCTTGTAACCGTTTTCTACTTTTATTCCCGGATCAAGAATTACTACCAAATTAAAACCTAGATCTTTTAATTCATTTGTTAATCTTTTTGGATTAGGAAATCTTGTAGGATGCCATGTAAAAACTTTATACGAATCCATGTAATGTATATCCAAATAAATTACATCGCAGGGAATATCTTTTTCTCTGAAAGTTCTGGCAGCATTTAAAGGCTCCGACTCTGGATAATAACTGTACCTGCATTGCTGAAAACCTAAACTCCAAAGTGCCGGCATTTGCATTGTTCCTGTTAAAAAAGAATATGATTTTATAATGTCCTCTACCTTTGGGTGATGAATAAAATAATAATCCATTTCGCCATCAACTGCAGAAAAATACATAAATCTATCATTTGAAGCACCAAAGCTCACTGTAGATTTATGAGAATTGTCAAAGAAAATACCATAAGGTAATTCTTCGTTAATTCCAATAAAAAATGGAGTGGAGAGGTAAATTGGATCGGCATCTACTCCGTAACCAAACTTATCTGTGTTCCAATGTGTATATGCTTTGCCTCTTCTATTTAGTGGTCCGGTTTTTTCACCCATTCCAATGTACTTTTCGGTGGGATGCATTTTTTTGTAAGTGGTTACCTCGTTTCCTATCCAAGAAGTACCAAACGCTTCATCGTCTGCATTTATTAACTTTCCATCCAAGGTATAAAAAGAAAATCTAATTGATGTTGTGGTAATTTTTAATGTTAAAGCACTTGTGGTTAAAATAATTTCTTTTCCTGTTTCCTCAGCGATAAATTCAATAGAACTTGGCTTAGGTGCAATTACCGAATAAGAAAAGTCACCAACATCATTTTCTTTTTTTCTAATTCTTATTCTAATAATCCAAGGTGTATAAATATCTATGTCAATTAATTCTTGTTCTGTTTGTAACAGCACACCAAATTTTGTAAATGTGTGTGCAGTTAATGCACCTAAACTTTGATTGAAACTTGTACCTCTATTTCTATTTTTTAATCTTTCCATTTAGTAAAAAAAATAATAATTGTGTCATACTGACACTTTTGCAAAGTAGCATAATTTAAAACAAATAAACAAACATTTTAATTAAATCAATCATTAGAGAAATAAAAAATATATTTGCAAAAAACTGAAGCAATGATACTAGCGGCAAAAAAGTTTTTAATAGAAAATATTATTTTTAGAAGTCCATTCTTTGAATTGTTTAATTCTAAATTATTTGGCAATAATGTTATAATAATGTATCACGGAATTGATGCAAAAGGCACTAACCCTTATAACCAAAGACACACTGGAGTAAAGGATTTTGAAAAGCAAATTTTGTTTCTCAAAAAAAAATGCAATGTTGTTTCTGTTCAAGATTTTTTTGAAAGAAAGTTCACAAAAAATAAAATTAATGTTGCCATCACTTTTGATGACGGTTACTTAAACAATTATACCAATGCCTTTCCAATTTTAGAAAAATACAAAGTTCCTTCTACTATTTATTGCACTGGTCTAAATAAAATTGGTGAAAACATTTTATGGGCAGATTTTGTGAACATTGCATCCACCTTAACGGATAAAGAAATAGAAATAGAAGGAGAAATATTTGTCAAAAATAAATCGGTTTATACATCAACCAGCACAGGAAAAAATATTTACGAAACGGTTAAAAATATTAAGCCTGACTATTCGTTTAAGCAAAGTATTTATGATAGTTTATCGTTTGTAAAATTTAAAAATGATTTAAAATATGACGAGTATTGGAAATTGATGAGCGACGAACAAATAAAAGAAATTTCAAATTCAAATTACGTTACAATTGGAAGTCATGGCTTTTATCATAATAATTTAGGCAATATTTCCACAGAAAATGCTAAAAAAGAGATAGAAGATTCTGTAAACTACCTTCAAAACCTTACACAAAAAACTATAGACTCCATTGCCTTTCCCGATGGTTCTTATAATAAACATGTTTTAGATATTTGCGAGCAACACGGATTAAAATACCAAATGGCAACGGAAAATTATTTAACTGAAAAAGATAAAGCAGACGATCGAATTTTAACCAGAAAAGGAGTTTATGCAACAGCAAAAGCAATGGAACAGCTGTATCAAACATTAAAAAAGTAATTATTCACAACCAATTTAACTTTTCGTTATTCAACGCAGTCTTTATATCGTATTCATTTGTAGAACATTTTAATAAATTTTTGTTGATTGTAAAATGAATATTAGCAATTGTGGAGATTTTAGTTTATAAGTTGATTAAAAATAGCTTAATAAAAACAGTAACTTAACTTGGATTTATTATTATTGCCGAGAAAAGAAATTAATTTAGAGACAGTATAAAAAATTATATCAAAGAACTTCAGCAGAAAAAATGGAAATATTAATTAAAGAACATTTAACAGAGGAGGAAAAACAGGAGGTTTTAGCGCTATTTAATAAAGTTTTATTTTTTTCTATTGGTCAAGATTTTAATTTCACAGATTCTATTGGTCAAAACAACCAGATTAAGTATTTGCTAGCGTACGAAGAAAAAAAACTAGTATGCTATTCTAAAATAATAGAAACAAAACTAAGGAGACTTCCATTTATTAAGTTTGCTCAAATAAAATTTGGTCCTGTTTACATTGATAATAATTCCTTGTTGGAGTGCTTAAAAAAAACATATAATTATTATTTACAGCATAAGTTTACCTCATTAACTGTTCAATTAGGAAACTTTGTGGGGAACGATTCAGAGTTCATTGAAACTTATCTTCAGAAAGATGGATATTTTTTTAAAACCCAATACGATCGTTTAAATCAAAGCACACTTATAATTGATTTAGAACAATCTATCCAAGAAATAGAATCAACATTTACAACACACTTAAAAAGGAACCTCAAAAAATCAACTTCTAAAAATATACAAGTTTATGAATTAACAGATTTTTCTGACGTACAAAAGATTGAAGATGTTTACACAAGAATGGCAAAAGCTAGAAATTTAAAAGGTTTTGATCATAAATTCTTTCAAGATAAAGTTACAGATATCAAAGATAAAGGTATTGGTAAAATTTTCTATTCACTTACCAGTGAAAATAAGGTTTTGGGTACAGCATTTATCTTTTTTGAAGGTAAAAAATGTATTTATTATTTAGGATTTTCGGACCCTGAAGAAAAATCATTACCTGCACTTCATAGTGTTTTTTGGGAAGCAATACAGTGGTCAAAAAAAAATGGATTTAAACTATTTGATTTAGGTGGATATGGACACTATGCAACAGAAAATGATCAAGTATTTTATATAAATAATTTTAAAAGAAACTTTACCGAAAATTATTTTTTCTATCCCAAAAGGATGATTTTTGAATTGAGTAAACTGAAATCAATTGTGGCGAATTTTTTATTAAAAGGTTTTTAAATGATGAAAATTCTATATGTAATTAGGTCAATAGCCTATGGTGGAGGTGCTGAAAGATTGATGTTTGATATATACAACGAAATAAAGAAGATAAAAAATGTTGAGGTAAAACTTTTGATATTAGAGAATTCTGAATATTACACCCGATTAAATTTTCCTAACTCTGATTTCTTTGAAAAACAACTCATAAATGATTCTGATGTTATTCATTCCAACTCATACATCAATTTAAAAATTCTTAGAAAAAATGAAATAAATATAGAGCAATACAAAAATCTCGTAGACAGCTTTAAACCAGATATTATTCATTCACACATGTATCGTGCAGAGTTGTTTTCAAGAGAATATTTAAGTTCCACAGCTTGCTATTTTACTCATGTTCACGACAATATGATTCAATTTAATAATTTAACTTGGAACAGTATTTTTAGTAGAGGTAAAATAACAAATTTCTATGAAAAATTAAGATTAGTAAAAAAATACAAAAAAGTAAACAACTATTTTATTTCTATATCTAAAGATACCTTTAGTTTTATTCAAAAATCTATAAATCCACCAACAACAAATAACTTATTACTTAATAATGCCATTAACTATTCTAATTTCTATACTTCAGAGAACAAAATAATTGATCCAAATAAAAAAATAAAATTAGTTTCAATTGGTAGTCTGGTAAAAAAGAAAAATCATCAATTTTTAATTGAAGTTGCTAAACATTTAAAAGCAAAGAACATTTCATTTGAAATAAATATTTTGGGCGAAGGGGTAGAAAGGGAAAATCTAACCTCATTAATTAATGAATTCAATTTAAATGAATATGTTTTTTTAAGAGGAAATGTAATTAAGGTAAACGAGTATTTAGGTAAGGCGGATTTTTTTCTACACCCTTCCTCATACGAACCTTTTGGCTTAGTAATTTTAGAAGCTATGGCAAGCGGATTGCCCGTAATTTGCCTAAATGGAAAAGGAAATGTAGGATTAAATGTTGAAGGCAAAACAGGGTTTATGATTGACCCACCAGACGCTAAAAAGTTTGCAGATAAAATTTTGTTCCTAAAAAATAATCCTGATGAATATTCTAAAATTTCTGAATTTTGTGTGAACTTTGCAAAAGATTACGACATAGAAATTTACTGTAAAAAATTAGTAGACATCTATCAAAATGCCATTAATAAAAAACTTGGAATTAACTAAAATTTCTTTGTCTCTGAGCTTCGTAACACAGTAATGCAGCACTAACACTCACGTTTAAAGAATCTATTTTGCCTAACATTGGAATTTTAATTAAATTCTCTTTATTCTGCTGCCAAAAAATGCTCAATCCATTTGCCTCGGTGCCCATAACAAATGCACAAGATTCTTTTAAATTTTGTTCGTGATAAAATTTTGTAGCATCTAATGAAGCCGAAAAATATTTTATATTGTTGCTATTTAACCATTTTAAACATTCATCATTGGTGCAAATTGCAGATTGAACACTAAAAAAACAACCGATACTTGCACGGATAACATTTGGATTAAAAAAATCTGTTTGAGTATCACAAACAATTACAGCATCTATTCCTGCAGCGTCGGCACTTCTTAAAATTGCTCCCAAATTTCCGGGCTTTTCAACACCCTCCAACACCAAAACAATTGGATTTTTTTTTAGTGAAATATTTTGCAGCAACAATTCCCTCTTTTCAAATACTGCAATAATTCCTTCTGTTGTGCCTCTAAATGCCATTTTCTGATAAACCAATTCGGAAACAAATTCTACGTTTAATTGTCTTGCATTACTTTCTATATAATTCCCATACAATGGTGTGCATATATAAATCTGCAAAGGAGTAAAACCAGATTTTAGTGCCAAATTAAATTCCTTTTTTCCTTCCACAACAAAAGAATTATTTTCTTTGCGAAGTTTAGAACTCGATTGCAATAAAGAAACTAATTTTACTTTTGGATTTTGAACTGAAGTAATTTCCAATTTATTTTTTTTTTTCAAAGATGCTAAACAAATAACAAAACCAAAAATGATTTACCTAGATAATAATTCAACCACTGCACTTGACCCTTTTGTATTAGAAAAAATGTTGCCTTTTTTCTCCACTCATTTTGGTAATGCATCCAGCCAAACTCACTCTGCTGGTTGGATAGCTGCAGAAGCCGTGGAAATAGCAAGACAGCAAATTGCCAGTTTAATTTCCTGCGAAAAAAATGAAATAATTTTTACCTCGGGAGCTACAGAATCAATAAACATTGCCTTACAAGGTTTGTATAAACAAACTGGTAACACAAGAAAAAAAATAGTTTCATCGCCTACAGAACACAAAGCTGTGCTTGATGTATTGAATTACCTTAAAACCTTAGGCGCTACAATAGAAATGGTAAGCGTAGATGGCCAAGGTGAAGTTGATTTGGATGCTCTAAAAAACTTAGTGGATGAAAACACACTTGCAGTATGCATTATGGCTGCAAACAATGAAACAGGAACACTACAAAATTTGAGTTTAATTTCGGAAATAACACATAGCGTGGGTGCATATTTTTTTAGTGATGCCTCACAAGCAATAGGAAAATTAAGAGTTGATGTTGATGAATTGGGTATAGACATTATGCCATTGAGTGCACACAAATTTTATGGCCCAAAAGGTGTGGGTGCTTTATATTATAGAAGAAAAAATCCGAGAGTTAATTTGCAGCCCATTTATTTTGGAGGCGGACAAGAAAGCAATTTAAGACCAGGATCACTAAATGTTACTGGGATTGTGGGAATGGGGTTTGCCGCAGAAATGGCAGAAAAAGAATGGTGGCAAAATTCAGTAAAAATTTCAAAGCTCAGAACTTTTTTGGAGCAATCTTTTGAGTTTGAGTTTGGAGTAAAAATAAATGGCTCTATAAAAAACAGACTATGCAATACAACAAACATTTGCTTTAACGGATTAAAGGCTGACGAACTAATACCAAAACTACCTCTTATTGCTATGTCTACTGGCTCTGCATGTACATCTGCTATTAAACAGCCCTCGCATGTGTTAAAAGCTATGGGAAAAAGTGAAAAAGAAATTTTTTCTAGCATTAGATTTAGCATTGGAAAATTTAATACGCAAGAAGAAATTGAAGAAGTAGTAAAAAACTTTAAAACAGTTTTAAATTAAATAGTTATAAATCTAATTTAAGTTGCACAATACATTAGTATTAATTTAATGAAACAATAATTGTATTAAAATCAACAAAAAATTAGATGAATTATCAATTTTAGTACTGTATAGATCAAGTATTTTTTAATAATTGCTTTGGGTTCTGCAATCTATCGTACAATTGAAAACCCTTTAAGAATTTTGGAGTTTCTCTGCTAAATAAAAGATACAGAAACTATGCTTGGTCAGTCTTTTCTGACAACTAAACACATCTCTTTGCGTTTGATGGCAGAACGCAAAACAAACTAGGAATTTAATTCAATCGCTGCACAGAAAGTTTTCCTGTAGAAATTCTGTTGCCAGAGTTTATTTCGTACAGGTATAATCCGTTAGAAACTTTTTGACCAAATAAATTTGTTCCATCCCATTCTATGTTTTGTGCTCCAAACATGTCTACTCCATCAGCAAGTTTGGTTACTACTTTACCTGTGATGTCGTAAATTTTTATAGTTGTTTTTGAAGGAGAATCTAAATTAAAACTAATGGTTGTTTCATATTCAAAAGGATTGGGGTAAACACTAGAAGCAAGGCTTGTAACAGTATAATCTTGTATTCCATTTGTAATTAAGGTCATGTCGGGAACTGGCTGTTGAGCTGATGTATAAACTTTGTATTTTCCTGGTGCAAGATTTACAGTCATGTTTATATCGTTAACTTGTAAACTTTGCCCAGTCATATAATCATACCAAGTACCAGTGTTGGGGAAACCTGTAAATACATCACGTGTTACAACATCAAAGTTACCAATTACAACGGTTTTCATACTGGCGTCGTTTATGTACAATTGTTTTTCTTTACCTCCTGCCGACATAAAAAAGTTGTTTGTTCTGTAAGAAGGATTGGATGTTTTTAGTTTTGCAAAAGCAGCATAAGTTTTATACAATCTTAGCCTATCAACTTGGTTTATATACTCCCACCAACGGATTGGTTTTGGGTTTGTTCTTCCTCCAAAATCAATAGAAACATCGTAACCCAGCTCATCAAACATCCACCACATTTTTGGTCCGGGTGTTAGTAATAAATAAGGAACAATTTGAGCGTTTCTTTCCAAAGCAGTAGACAAACTTCTTGTATTGTATGAGCCACTGGTGTTTCCAAAATTTCTTACTGTAAACATAATTCGTTCTTCGTCGTGGCTACAAGCGTAACTCACCAAATTGTGGAAAGCAAAATTTCTAGCTTGATAATTTAAGGCATAGTTAAAATTTGAACCTGTTTCAAATCCCATTGCAGCCTGAGAAAATTCGTATGTACCTTTGCCCCACAACATAAAACCCATGTTTGCTAAAGCTGATTCTTCACTTCCTGTACCTAGGTGTTCTAATATTAAATACAAGCCTGGATTTCTTGCCCAAGCTTGGTTCTTCATTCTTTCTAATAAATTAACTCTGCTTTGATCATAAGCACTCCAAGCACCAACATCGTCTGCAGAATTTGTTTGAGTAAATCCTTTAGAAAGGTCGAATCTATATCCATCTATTTTGTATTCTTTGGCTAAATAATCTATTACCGAATCCATAAAAAATTTAGTGTAGCCGCTTTCATGGTTGTAATCATAACCCACGTTAAATGGGTGTTTGGCTATAGGATTCAAATAAGGATTGTCTGTTGCCGGTCTTGCAAAGCCCTCGTCCCACCACAATTTTGCAAAAGGACTTTGACCAAAAGCATGGTTAAACACCACATCAAATATTACAGCTATTCCATTTCTATGCAAGGTGTCAATCAATTCTTTTAGTTTTTCTCTGGGTCCGTAATATTTATCAATAGCTGTGAAAAAAGTAGGCGAATATCCCCAACTGTTGTTGCCTTCAAATTCTTGAACAGGCATGAATTCAACAGCATTTATTTTTAAGTTTTTATAGTATTTTATGGAATCAATTATTGATTTGTAATCATGACGATTTACAAAATCTCTTACCAAACATTCATAAATTACCAGGTCTCTGCTATCTGGTCTTTGAAAATTGGTTACCTGCCAATTGTATTCGGGTTCTGCCGTTTGAAAAACAGTTACTTTCTCTACCGTTTTTCCGGTTGGAAATGGAATTAAATTGGGATAAATTAATGGATTAATGGCATTGTCAGAACCTTGCTCCAATACTTTTTCGCTGTAAGGTTCTCCAATTCTAATGTGGTCGTCAACGTAATACTGCATTCTGTATTCTGTTTGGGGTGTAAGTCCGTTTACTTGCAACCAATACCTTTCGCCATCGCTGGCTTTTTTCATTAAATAGTTTAAATCTACTTGCCAATCGTTAAAATCGCCAATAACATAGGCATGATCTTTCCATGGTGCTTTGAGCATAAATACCACTGAAGTATCGCCCGGTAAATAATTTATACCTTCTTTTATACCTTGTGGTGGGTCTTGTGCTACAAAAGCAGGACGAACAACATAATAAATAGAATCAGTGGTAGAATTAGCGCCACTTTGTGCGGTGTATTTTAACCAAAACTTGCCAGAAGTAGTGCAATTAATGGTTGCGGTAGCTTCTGTTCCACTTGCTACCTGAGCAATAACTTGGTTGTCTCTAAATAAATTAATAAAACTGTTTTCTTTAGTTTTTACTTTAAACTGAAACGTTTCGCCCAAGGCAGCAGATTTTACTTGCTCTACCGGCGAAGCAATTGCTGCAGAATAGCCTGCTTTAAAAATGGGAACAAAAATATCGGAATTGTCTGCATTTTTTCCCACCAAATTTCCTGCTAGGTTTCTAAAAATCATTCCCAGCGAACGTACTTTTTCTGTTGTTCCAAAACCATAATACTGCGTTGGTCTAAAAGTAATTTTGTATTGATTGTTTCCCATACTTGTCATTAATTGGCTAGAATCTACTTCTGACCAAATTCTTTTGATGTAGCTCCAATCGCTGGGACGGCCGCTGTAATTGTTAATTACTCCTGTATGAATATAAACATCGCCATTAAAATTATTTAATGCACTGTTGCCTTGCGATGCATTAAAGGTAATTGTAATTGTATCGGTAATGCTAGGGTAGGCGGGAGATACCGTTACTACTTGCGCTTTTGCAATTGAAAAGCTAGCAAATAAAATAAAAATTAGTTTTTTCATCGTTTCAATTTTTTTTAATTACCGATACAATTTTGTGTTATTCTGTAATAATTAATTTATCTGTTGCAGTTCCTTTGGCACTTGCAATGGTAAAGTAATAAATACCTTGAGGCAATTTGTTGCCAGCAGCATCAGTGCCGTTCCAATCTATGGTGTTTAAGCCCAATGAAGGTCTTGCATTAAACAAATTAATGAGTTGTTTTCCGTTTACGTCAAATACGTTTACATTAAAAACATCGGAATTTTCTTTTGCAAAAAATTCAATTCTTGTGTTGTCGTTAAAGGGATTTGGGTATACTTTTTTATGGTAATAAAAAGCTTCTTCGTTT
>JBAXQC010000055.1:0-17725 GCA_037131955.1 Bacteroidota bacterium | reverse complement strand
TGTAGTCCAAATACAATTACTTTAGATGCAGGTTCAGGCTATGTAACTTATACTTGGAGCAACGGTAGTACAAATCAAGTGATAACTACAGCAACAAGTGGTAACTATTTTGTAACAATCTCAGATGGTAACAATTGTTCTGCTACTTCAAATTCAGTTGATGCAACAATTAACCCTTTGCCAATTGTAACGTTAAATCCTGCTACTAATATAACGTGTGCTTCTGAAAGCCCAATTGCATTAAATGCAAACCCTGCCGGTGGAACTTACACTGGAATTGGTGCATTCAACGATTTATTCTTTGCAAACTTGGTTGGTATAAATGGAAATTATTTAATTGGATACAGTTATACTGACATTAATGGTTGTACATCTAATACAAACATAACTATACAAATCACATCAAGCCCTAATGTTACCTTGGGTTCATTTGATGATGTTTGTCAAAACGAAGCACCTATTGTTTTAAATGCAGGTGCTCCTTCAGGCGGTACTTATTTTTTAGATGGCATTGCAATACCTGGTTCAATATTAGATCCCTCCACTATTGGTATTGGATTACATCAAATAACTTATGTATTTAATGATGGAAATTGTAATGGATTAGCTGTAAATTATATTACTGTAAGACCAAATTCAACAATTAGTTTCACAAGTAACAATCCAATATATTGTCAATCTGGCTTGCCAGTGCAACTTACCGAAGGGTTGCCATCGGGTGGAACATATTCTTTAGGGGGTAATAACTTAAATGGCCTTTTCTATCCGAGCACTAGTGGTATTTATCCAATTACATATAATTATGTAAATCAATTTGGTTGTGCTTCTCAAGGAACATACAATATAACTGTTAATAGCGGAATTCCATTAAGTATCACAAATACTGTTTCTGCAATATGCTTGGATGCTTCGCCAATTTCAATAAGCGCAAGTCCTGTAGGTGGAATCTTTACATTGGATGGTCAATTATTTAATGGACAGTTTAACCCTCAAACAGCTGGTATAGGAAATCACATTTTATCATACACTATTGTAGATAATTTAACAGGTTGTGTATCTGATACAACTTTTACGATTGAAGTAAACAATGTGCCAACAGCAACATTATCAAATTTTGGTAATATTTGTTTTGGAACTCCAGCATTTGATTTAAATCAAGGTATCCCTTTTGGAGGAATTTATAAAGTAAACGGAATTGTTGAAACACAATACAATTCAATAATTCAAGGTGTAGGAATTGATACAGTAAGTTATTTATATACCGATGGCTTTGGTTGCTCTATTGAAATCTCTACCTTGGTAAATAACTATCAATTAATTGTTACTGGAGTAAGTGATGCTACTGTAAACTGTGCTGTTCCTGTTCAGCTTCAAGCCAATACAAATTATTTAGGCACACTTCCATTAACTTACAATTGGACACCAGCATCTTCCTTAAACAATGCTACTATTAGCAATCCAGTTGCTGTAGTAGGAACCAATACTTCATTTGAAGTTACAGTGAGTGATGGGTTATGCTCCGCAACAAACACAACAAACGTAAATATTTCTGGAATTAATTTTAATTTAGCATTTACGCAAAATCAACAAGTATTTAATCAAGCGCCGTTTGCAGTGTTGTTTAGTAATTTAACTCCAAACCAAAGCAATTATACATTTACTTGGGATTTTGGCGATGGAAGCGGATTATATACTCAAACCGAAGGAGTTCCTGTCTCACATTTTTACAACAGCAATGGCATATACAGTATAAAGTTGTTTGCAATAAACAATCAAACTGGTTGTGTAGATTCATTAATTAGAAACAATTGGATTTATTGCAGTGGTCAGCCACTATGCAGTCATGTTGCCACAATTACTCAAACTGGCCCTATATCTCTTTGTCAAGGAAGTGGAACAACAATTAATTGTAATCCAATAGACAATGGTTTTTATCAATGGAACATAAATGGACTTCCAATTACAGGCGCAAATGCAATAAGTTTTGCCCCACAGTTTTCTGGAAATTATACAGTTACTATTTTTGTTGGAGGTTGTCCAAAAACCTCTCCTCCAATTTTTGTACTTGTAAGTTCGGCTCCACCTGCTCCTGTAATTACATCTGCTGGAACGTTAAATTTCTGTGGACAAGGCTCAGTAATTCTTCAGTCTTCGGGTGGATATGATTCATACCTGTGGTCAACAAATGAAACAACTCAAAATATTTCTGTAAGTGAAGGTGGAAATTATTCAGTTACTGCAACAAATTCTATCGGATGCAGTGCAAGCTCAGAAGTATTTAGCTTGTCAAATTCCCTTTTAACAGCCCCTTACATTTGTTCTGTTACAGTTGATTCTATTTTACCAAATAACATAGTTGCTTGGGAAAAACCAATTACAACAACAATAGATTCTTTTTATGTTTGGAGAGAAACAAATGTGGGAGGTGTTTATGAAAAAATTAGAAGTTTAGATTATTTAGATTTAAGTGAAATCTTAGATTCAACCTCCACACCAGCGCAGCAACCTTACAGGTACAAACTTTCATTAAAAGATAGTTGTGGAAACTTTACTGCACTTGGCGAAAATCACAGAACAATTCATTTAACAGTTAATGCAGGTTTAGCAAATGCCAATCAATTAATTTGGAATTCTTATGAGGGATATCCTGTAGGAACGTATAATATCTATAGAGGAACTCATGCAGATAGTCTGGAATTAATAAATACTGTACCTGCACAAATAGGTGTTAATACTTACACAGATTTCCCAGCTCCAATTGATTCCTTGTTTTATCAAATTGTATTTGAATTTCCGGAAGGTTACAACTGTAACTCAACAGCTGGTAGGGGTATATTAGCTCAAAGAAGAAAAACTAATTCAAACATTGGAACAAATTTCCAAATAAATGGGCCAGGTTCAGGTATCAATGAAAATGGATTGTTTGAAGTTTCAATTTATCCAAATCCAAATGAAGGTAATTTCTCTATCCAAATGGAAAGTTTATTACTTCAAAAATACGTTGGCATTAAAATATTTGATGCCGTTGGGAAGCTAATAAAAGAGAACGAATTAGGAGGATTTAGCGGAACAAGAACTGTAAATGTTAATCTTGAAGCAGAAGCAAAAGGAGTTTACTTCATTCAAATTATTACTCAAAATCAAACGTACAACAAACGAATTGTAATTAAATAAAGCCAATATACCATGAACAAAAAGTATTTATTCTCACTATTAGCTGTTTGCTTTCTGACATTAAATGTATCGTTTAGTCAGATAGTAAGCATTACTCCTAACAATACCAGTTATTGCTCTGGAACAAATATTCAAGTAGATGTTGTTGTGGCACTTCCCTTTAATGCAGGTAACAATTTTACCTTGGAATTATCAGACAATTTGGGCGGATTCTCTACCCCAACTGTTTTAGGAAGTTTAGTAGCAACAACAACTGCTACCATAAATGGAATATTACCATCCTCAATTGCTGCGGGAACGGAATATAGAGTAAGAGTTACATCTTCTGATGTTGTAAGTACTTCTCCGCTTTCAACATCCCTTACAATTAATCCCACCACAACAATTTCCTTAGCAAACACCAATTTATGCTCAAACACAAATGGAGTTCCATTCACTAGTTTTCCTTCTGGCGGAACCTACAGCGGAAGTGCCGGAGCAATAGGCGGATTCTTTTATCCACAGTTGGTAAGTCCAGGGAGCTATACCATAGTTTACACTACACCTACAAACGGTTGCCCAAATACTGCAAGCATTTCAGTATCAGTTAATGAATTACCAAATTTTTCTCTTAATCAAACCGGAAATGTTCCTCTTTGTCAAGGTTCAAGTATCAATTTAATAGCAACAAGTTCAGAGAATGGATTGAGTTATTCGTGGCAACCAGCCTCTGTAAATAATGACTCGCTTGTAGTGAGTGCAGCAGGTAGTTATTCAGTAATTGCTACTAATTCTTTTGGGTGTTCTAGTATTAGTAGTAACATAAATGTCTCTATTTCTGCTCCTCCTGCAAATTTTGGAATTTTGTCACCCAATGAAATTTGTTTTGGGGCTGATCCTATTTTATTATCTGGAGTGCCTTCTGGAGGTAATTTTTTAGGTGGAAACATTATAGGTGGGTTCTTTTATCCCAACACAGTTGGAATAAATTCAATTACCTATTCTTACACCAATTCTGCCGGTTGTGAATTTTCAACTACAGCTGATATAAATGTTAACTCACTCCCTGCTGTTAATTTTCAGGTGGTAACACCAATATGCTACGGCTTAAATAGTGTAGATTTAACTGGTTTTGTAAGCCCTGCCGGTGGCGTTTTTAGTGGACTTGGGGTGTCGGCACAAGGTTCGTTTAATCCATTACTTTCGGGCTTTGGCATTTTTCCAATTACCTATACAGTAACAAATATAAACAATTGCGCAGCGCAAGCAACTCAAACAGTTTCAGTGCTTCAAACACCAGTTTCAAGTTTAGATATCCCATTTTCAAGCATTTGCTTTGGTTCAGATAGTTTGCTTCTTACGGGTGGATTGCCTCTTGGAGGAGTTTACTCAGGACAAGGCGTAATTAATGGTTATTTCTATCCTACTAATTCATTGGGGTATTCAAATATTACATATACTGTTTCCAACAATGGAAATTGCCCTGCATTTTCGGTTGATTCAATAATGGTTTATAATTTAACTGCAAGTGCCGGAAATGATATAAATGTAAGTTGTGGTGATCCCGCTCAGCTAAATGTAACAAGTAATAGTACTCTTAATCTAACATACAATTGGTCTCCAGCGCAAAGTTTGTCTAATGCATTTATTGCAAATCCTACTGCAAGCCCCACTAGTCAAACAACTTATACTGTAAATATTAGCGATGGAAGTTGTTCGGCTTCTGACCAGGTTTTGGTTTCGGTTGGTCCTACTAATTTTGGTTTAGAGTTTTCTTCAATTAATATATTTAATACTCCACCTTTTAATGTAACATTTACCAACAATACTCCAAGTATAAGTAACTATAATTTCATCTGGGATTTTGGAGATGGAAACACAATTAACTCTAATTCAGTTTCAGTAAATCATCAATATTTATTTAATGGTACATATAGTGTTAGTTTAATTGCACAAAATATACTTACAGGTTGTTTAGATACCTTAGTAAAGCCTAATTGGATTACTACAAGTAATGGTTGCAACCATACCGCAATTATAAATCAAACAGGACCTATAATAGCATGTCTTGGAGATTCAGTTTTGTTGACAGTATCAACCGATGCAATAAGTCCTCTCTACCAATGGAATTTAAATGGATTGCCAATTAGTGGTCAACCAAATAATAACTTTTATCCCAACCAATCGGGTGTTTATTCTGTGACTGTCTTTTCTCAAACAGGTTGTCCTCAAACATCATTACCAATAGAAGTAACATTTAATGCACTACCTCCAGCACCTACAATTACACAAATAGGCACTGTTCCGTTTTGCTTTGGTCAAGGAAGTATAGACTTGCAAGCTTCGCCAGGCTTTTTGAGTTATATTTGGGAATTAAATAATTCCAGCTTTGGTACTGGTCAAACAATTACTGCTTCAACTTCTGGCTTTTATTCAGTTAAAGGTACTGGGCTAAATGGATGTCAATCAAATTCAACTGTTTTTGGCTTAAACGCTTCTTTTCTTAGTCCACCTGAAATGTGTGCAATAACTGTTGACACAACTGCTCAGTACTGGAATAAAAATGTAATTACGTGGCAAAAACCAATAACTCAAACAATTGAAAGTTATTTTATTTACCGAGAAACAAACATTCAAAATGTATTTGAATTAATTGCAGAAGTTCCTTATTCTAGTTTAAGCGAATATGTAGATGTGGGAGTAGGTATAAACCCACAAGCAAGAGCTTATCGATACAGAATGGCGGTAAAAGATACGTGTGGAAGTTGGTCTTTGCCAGGTAGTATTCATAAAACTATTCACCTCTCTGTAAGTCAAGGTTTAAACAATACAATTAATTTGCTTTGGAACAATTATGAAGGCGTACAATTTAACTCTTATCAAGTAGTAAGGAGCACAAATGCAATTGGTGGAATATCTAACGAAGTTATACAAACAATTGCACAATCATCCACATTAAATACATTTACAGACTTATCTCCTAATTCTGATACATTATATTACAAGGTAAACATGGTTTTCCCAGAGGGATATACATGCGAAGCTACCAATATGGTTGCCTCTGTTTTGGCACAACGAAGAAAGACAAATTCAAACATAGGTAGCAATCAAATTTTTACTGGTGAGTTACCCATTAATGCAGGAATAAGACAAAATGAAATCTATGCCGAAAGGTTAATGGTTTATCCAAATCCAAACAGTGGGCAGTTTAGATTAGAATTTAATGCAAACGGTTCTCAGGCTGGCGAAGTAAAAGTTTTTGACTTGCTAGGAAATCTTGTTAAACGAAACGACTATCATTTTTCTAGAGGCGAAAACTCAAAAGTGATTTTTGCGGATGACTTAAGCAATGGTATCTATATGATTCAATTGAACTTTGGAGGCTCAGTACTACAACAAAAAATCATTGTTCAACATTAATCAATAAAATTTTTTGCAAAAAAGCCGATTAATATTTTTAGTCGGCTTTTTTGTTTTTTACAATTTACTCGTGATGAATAAATAATTACCTTAGAGAAAAATTAATTCGATTTATAAATGCCAACAAATAGAAACCCCAAGCAACCTTCAAAAAAAATTTCTGCCTACGAAATTGTCGAAGTTTTTAAAAACCAACCTGGTAAGGTTTTTACATATCAAATGCTTACAAAAAAACTACAGTTAAAAGCAAAAGAAGAAACGTTGCTTAAACTTAGTTTAGAAAAACTTTTGGATACTTTGGTGGAGCAAAAAGTAATTGATGAAATTAAACCGGGTGTCTATACCTATCACTTAAACGATGCCGATTATTTACTAGGTAAAGTAGACATGTCGGCAAATGGAACGGCCTATATAAATGTAGAAGGATTAGAACAGGATGTGTTGATTAATGCTGAACATACTTTAGGAGCTTTGGCCGGAGATACGGTAAAAATTGTTATCACCAGAAATAGAGGAGATAGACAATCTGAAGGTAAGATTTTAGAAATAGTTGAAAGGGCAAGAGAAGAATTTGTTGGTACAATTAAACAGTATAGAAACGTTTGGTTTTTTACGCCGGATAACAATAAAATTCCTTACGATTTTTTTATTGAACCTAACAATAAAGTTCAGCTAGAAAATGGAATAAAAGGTGTGATAAAAATTACAGATTGGAACAACAAAGGCGAAGCTCCTATCGGAAAAATTACAAAGATTTTGGGAATGCCGGGCGAGCACGAAACCGAAATTCATGCAATTATGCAGGAATATGGCCTTACATCTGAATTTCCCATTGAAGTGGTGAAAGAGGCCGAAAAAATTTCTACGGAAATTAGTGCCGACGAAATTAAAAAAAGAAGAGATTTTAGAGAAGTAACCACGTTTACTATTGACCCTGTAGATGCCAAAGATTTTGACGATGCTTTATCTGTTAAATGGATAAACGAGAATACGTACGAAATTGGTGTGCACATAGCTGATGTAACACACTATGTTTTGCCAAACACTTCATTAGAAAAGGAAGCATTACGCAGAGCTACTTCTGTTTATTTGGTAGATAGAACTGTTCCCATGCTGCCCGAAAAATTATCCAATGTGCTTTGCTCACTAAGGCCAAACGAAGACAAACTTTGCTTTTCGGCAGTATTCGTGCTAAACAACGATGCCGAAATTTTAGAACAATGGTTTGGCAGAACTATTATTCATTCCATCAAACGTTTTACTTATGAAGAGGCACAAGAAATTCTTGAAAACCAGAAAGGTGAGTTGTGCAGCGAATTGATGTTGTTGGATGATTTAGCAAAAAAGATGAGGGCTGTGAGATTTAAGAGAGGCGCTATTTCGTTCGAGAAAAAAGAAGTGAAATTTAAGTTAGATAAAAAAGGCAAACCCATTTCTGTATTTTTTAAAGAGGCAAAAGATTCCAATAAGCTAATTGAAGATTTTATGTTGTTGGCCAATAAGAAAGTGGCAGAGATGGTGGGAATAAATCCCGACCATACAAAAAAAAGAGGTAAAGAATCGATTGATTCTGCTTTGCCTTTTGTATATAGAATTCATGATTCTCCCAACGAGGAAAAGCTAAATCAGTTTGCAGGATTTGTAAAAAAATTAGGCTATTCCATTAAAACGGAAGGTAAAATAGAAATAGCAAAATCATTGAATCAAATGCTAACGGAAGCCCACGGAAAAAAGGAAGAAAACATGATTTCGCAATTGGCGGTAAGAACAATGGCAAAAGCCGTTTACAGCACCAACAATATAGGCCATTACGGACTTTCATTTGACTATTATTCTCATTTTACTTCGCCTATTCGAAGGTACCCAGATATGATGGTACATAGGTTGCTCAACGATTATTTGAATTCAGGAAAAAAAGAATCCAAAGACATAAAGTCTGTAGAGGAAAACATGAAAAAGAAAAAAGTTTTTCCGGATGTAAAGTTGTTAGAAATGCAGTGCAAACATGCTTCCGACCAAGAAAAAGTAGCTTCGGAAGCCGAAAGAGCAAGTATAAAATACAAGCAGGTAGAGTTTATGTCCGACAAAACCACACAAATTTTTAAAGCAGTAGTTTCGGGTGTAACAGAATATGGAATATTTGCCGAAATAGAAGAAAATCTTTGCGAAGGATTAATAAGATTGAGAGACATTGCTGCTGACTTTTTTGAATTGGACGCAGAAAATTATTGCGTAAGGGGCAAACGAACAAAACGAGTAATAAGAATGGGAGACGAAGTTTATGTTAAAGTAAAAAAAGCTGATATTGCCAAAAAACAGTTGGATTTTACCTTGATTTTGTAAACAAATAATATTTTTAAAACCAACCTCCTTTTCTAGTTGTCCTCCTGGTTGTGCCCAAACCTAATGCACCTAACAATCCTCGTGTAAGTTCTTTGGCAATAGTTCTCACCAATGGGTTGGCCGCAGCTTGTTCAATCACCGATTTTTCGGCCCTGGTGTTGCTTTGTATTGAGGCACTAGCTTGTTGCTGTGTTGTTGAACTTATTTTTTCTTGTTCTTCTATTTTGCCTTCTATTTTATTGTTTAATATTTCGTAAGCACTTTCTCCTTCAATTCTATTAAAATATTTTTTTACTAGCTGAGATTTTTCTATCAATTCGTTTAGCTCTTCATCGCTTATGGTATCCATACGGGAGCTGGGTGGCAACAATATGCAATGGGCTAGGGGAGTAGGATTTCCTTTTTCGTTGAGTGTGGTTATCAATGCTTCGCCAATGCCTAATGACGTTAGTACATCTTCTGTTTTATAAAAGTCAGTTTCTGGATAATTTTGGGCAGTAAGTTTAATCGCTTTGCGGTCTTGTGCAGTAAAAGCTCTAAGGGCATGTTGTATTTTCATACCTAATTGTCCCAGAATATTGGCAGGAATGTCAGTTGGCAATTGGGTGCAAAAAAATATTCCAATTCCTTTGGAGCGGATAAGTTTAATAATGGTTTCTAATTGTTGCAAAAGTGCTTTAGAAGCTTCGTCAAAAATTAGATGTGCCTCGTCAATAAAAACTACCAATTTAGGCTGGTCCATGTCGCCTTCTTCTGGGAAGGTGGCATATATTTCTGCTAACAATTGCAGCATAAACGTAGAAAACAATTTGGGTTTATCTTGCAAATCTGTCAACCTCAAAATATTAATGTAGCCGTTTCCGTTTTCGTCTATTCTGCACAAATCTTCAACATCAAAACTTAGTTCACCAAAAAACTTTTCTGCTCCTTGTGTTTCAATTTCAATAATTTTTCTGATGATGGTAGAGGTGCTTGCAGTGCTTATTCTTCCGTATTCTTTTTCTATTTCGGCTTTACCTTGGTTGGTTAAATATTGCAGTGTTTTTTTAAAGTCTTTTAAATCTATCAATGGAATTTTATGGTCGTCGCAGTATTTAAAAACCAAAGCAACAACTCCACTTTGTGTGTCGTTTAGTTCCAGAATTTTAGAAAAAAGCACCGGGCCAAATTCTGTTACCGTTGCTCTTAGTCGTACTCCATTCCCTTCTGTAATGTTTAAAAACTCTACAGGAAAACCTTTTGCTTTCCATTGGTAATTTAAACTATTAGAACGCTCTACTAACTTTGGATTTTCTACTCCTGATTTTGATATGCCACTTACATCTCCTTTCATGTCCATCATTAAAACACTTACACCTTTTTCTGAAAGCGATTCAGCTAATTTTTGCAAGGTTTTAGTTTTTCCTGTTCCTGTAGCTCCTGCAATTAATCCATGTCTGTTAAACATTTTTAAAGGAGCTTTAACTTGAGCACCTTCTACAATTTTTCCATCAAGCACAGCCCCACCCAAAAGAATAAAGTCTGATTTAAATGTATATCCTTTTGTAATTTCTTCTAAAAATTGTTGTTCCATTGTATTTAGTAATCGTGGTTATTATCTTTATTGATTAAATAGATTTTGAAATTTGTTTCACATCCAATGCATCTCTAATTCCATTGCCTGTCATTACAAAAGCCAAAACCAACAGCATAATTGTCAAGCCAGGAAATACTGCCAAAAAAGAGGCATCCATTGTAATGTATCCATAGTGGTCTTTTATAATTGTTCCAAGGCTTGGCATTGGAGGTTGAGCTCCAATACCCAAAAAACTTAAGCCAGCTTCTAGCAAAATTGCGTTGGCAAAATTAGATGCAGCTATTACTATTATGGGCCCAAATGTATTAGGCAAAATGTGTTTGAAAATAATTTTGGTATCGCTTAGCCCCAATAGTTTGGCCGCTTGTATGTATTCCTTTTCTTTGATGGATAAAAATTGTCCTCTTACCATTCGTGCTACTTCTACCCACATGCTGCAGCCTACTGCCACAAACACTTGCCAAAATCCTTTGCCTAATAATAATGTAATTGCAATTACTAAAAGCAAGGTTGGAATTGCCCAAATAACATTTACGAACCAAGAAATTAAGGAATCAATTTTACCTCCGTAATAACCCGCAAAAGCACCCAAAGAAATGCCAATAAGCAAAGAAATAAAAACAGCAATAAATCCTACCGAAAGGCTAATTAATATCCCTGCCATTATTCGGCTCAGGAGGTCACGGCCAAACCTATCTGTTCCTAACCAAAACGTTTTTTTTACAATAAGTTCATTTTCAATTTTAGTTTTTGCATCGGCTGCACTAAGCTGCGGCACTATATTTTTTAAGGGTTCTTTTTTTTTAATTACCAAACCCGAAGGATGAAATTCAGAATAGATAATGTTTTCGGATTCAAATGAAAAAGCACTTATCGCCAATACTTTTGTTCCGGTTTCATCTCCTCCTAAAAAAAGTTTTTCAAAAAAGTTAGATGTTTTGGGTAATCCTTGCGAATAGAATAAAAAGCAAGAAAAGCCTGGTTTTTGCCTTGCAATGTTCAAACACATTTGATTGGAATCTTTGCTGGAATCGGGGCGAATGTTTGAGCCTAAAAAACCGATAATACTAGCTATTACAATTACAATTAAACCAGCAAGTGCCAATTTGTTTTGTTTGAATTTTTGGTAGTATTCAAAACCTATTTTAGTTGCAATCTTCAAATTACTAATTCGCTAATTATTGTTTTTTGGTTGGCAGGATTGGGTTGCAAAAATAGCGTTTGAATTCCAATTTTGTCGGCAGTTTCAATATGCTGTATAGAGTCTTCAATAAAAAGTGTTTTGCTGGCATTTAAATTATTGTCGTTTAAAACTTTCAAAAAAATATCTTCATTTGGTTTTCTCATCCCTACTCTGCAACTCAAATATACTTTTGTGAAAATTCCACAAAAACGGTCCCAATTGGTTTCCTCGTTTTTGAGCAGTTCCTCAATTTTTTTTAGGTGAATTTCGTTGGTGTTGCTCAACAAATAGATGGGTTTTGTTTTGGCAATCTGGCTAATCAATTCTATCCGTTCTGTTGGTAAATCCAAGAGCATAGCATTCCAGGCATTTTCAATTTCAGAGTTGCTGAGGTTTAGTCCGCTAACTTTCCTTATTTCGTTGTAAAAATCATTTTCAGAAATTTTACCTGTTTCTATTTTGTTAAACAAGTCCTTTTGGTTAGCCTGCGAATACCAATTGTTAAAGTCGGTAAAGCCCAATTTTATATATGCATCGGATGTGGCTTGGTAGCTAATGTTCCATATAACGCCACCCAAGTCAAAGATGATAGAGTCAAAATTATTTATGTTCATAGATTTAATTACATTTCAAAGATTGATTTAAAATCATAAATAACCAATTTAATTAACCATTTGATAATAACATTAGCCTAAAAAAGTATAGCTATTTAATTTCTTTAGCTTAATTTTGCCAAGAACTATAAAAATAAACTATGAAAAAATTATTACTTTCAATTTTTGGGTTTGTGGCAACACTTAATTTTGCACAAGCACAATGCAACGAATTGTTTATTTCGGAATACGTAGAAGGTTCAGGAAATAACAAAGCAATTGAAATTTACAACCCTACAAACAATCCAGTTTCTTTGGCAAACTACAGGTTGATTCGTCACGACAATGGAAATTCTAATACACTTGAGCCAATTGATCCTCAACACGTTTTAAATTTACCAGTGAATATTACGCTTGCAGCAAAAGATGTATACGTAATGGCTTTGAACCTTACCGATCCCAACGGAACAGGTCAAAGTGCTCCCATAGATTTAGAATTGCAAGCAGTAGCAGATACCTTGCTTTGCCCAGGCTGTGCAACAGGAACAGGTCAACCAAGGGTATTATGTTTTAATGGAGACGATGCATTGGCCTTGCAAAAAAACGTAGGTGGCACATGGAGCAACGTTGATATTTTTGCTTGTATTGGCGAACAACCTAAAAACAACAACGGAACAGCCTCTCCAACTGCGGGCTGGACAATTTTACCTCCTTTTTCTAGTATGCCTGTGGGATTTACACCTCCGGGAGCTTATTTTCTTCAATATTGGACACAAGATAAAACATTATTTAGAAAATACGATGTTCAAAACGGTGTAACAGTAAATCCTCAACCGGCTACTTTTGATGCAAGTGTGCAGTGGGATTCTTTGCCTGTAAATACTTTTTATGGCTTAGGCAGTCATGAGTGTATTTGTGCTTGTTCCATATTTAATGGAGTTACCGTTTCTTTTCAAGGAGATACTGTCGTTTGTCAAGGGCAATCAACATCGATTACCACCAATGTTTCAAATGTTCCGGGTAATCCAACTTTATCATATTCTTGGAGTAATGGCACATTAAGTCAAACAGCTTTATTACCAGTAGGTACTTTTACAGTAACAATTTCAGATCCGCAAGGATGCAGCATTACTAAATCTATTTCCATTGTTCAAAAAGCGGCTCCTTCAGCACAGTTTACTACAGCTAACCCAAGCGCTTGTGGTGCCAGCGACGGTTCTGCATCCATAGTTGTATCGGGAGCAAACGCTCCATTTCAATACCTATGGGAAAATGGTGTTGTAAATGATACAATTTCAAATATTGGAGCTGGCTCTTATTCATGTGTTGTTACAGATGCTACTGGCTGTACTTTTACTTATTTTGCTAGTATTTCTGATCCGGGAGGTTCCGAGATTAGTTCAAGTTCTGTTGTAGCAGCCTCTTGCGATACATGTGCCAATGGCTCAATTACAGTTTCTGTAACAGGAGCTGCAAATGTAATTTATATTTGGACCCTAGGAAACGATACTATAGCTAATTCTACCCTTAATTCTGTTTCAAATTTAAACCCTGGAACATATACACTTACGCTTTTGGAAGGTCCTTGCAGCAGCTACGCAACATTTACTGTTGGAAATACTGTAGGAATTGCTGAAAACTTTAAAAAATTAACTGTTGTTGCATTCCCTAATCCTGCACAAAATAATATTACTTTTTCTGCTGGCTCAGAAATAAAGCTGATAAGTATATTTGACTATTCAAGCAAAATTCTATTTGATGTTTGCCCAAATTCACCTAGCAGCACCATTGACATTTCTAATTTATCTGCTGGGATTTATTTTGCGAGAATCATAAATAAAGAAGGCAAGGTTGGTTCAACTAGATTTACAAAAAACTAATTCGCTGATTTAAATGAAATTTAGAATTACTTTTTGTGTATTTCTGCTATTTTCAATCTCTGTATTTGCTCAAAAATCAGGAATAAAAGGAATCTTGACGGATGCCATTACGGGCGAACCACTTATTGGCGCTACCGTTTCGGCAGGCAATGCTAAAGCTGTAGCCACTGACCTGGATGGAAATTATTTTTTGAAATTAGAGGACGGCGATTATACCATTACAATTTCTTATGTGGGCTACAATCCAATAGAAAAAAAGGTAACTATAAAAGGTAATACAGTTACACTCAACTCTCCACTAGAAACAAAAGTTTTGCAAGAAGTGGAGATTGTGGCCGATATTGCCATTGCACGAAAAACACCTGTTGCTTTTTCTAACATAACCCCTCAAAAAATTCAAGAACAATTGGGAACTCAGGATTTGCCTATGATTCTTAATTCAACACCCGGTGTGTATGCTACTCAAAGGGGTGGGGGTGATGGTGATGCCAGAATTAGCATTAGAGGGTTTAATTCTCAAAACGTAATGGTGTTGTTGGATGGAATACCCATGAACGACATGCACAACGGTAGAGTTTTTTGGAGCAATTGGTTTGGTTTAGACAATCAAACAAAAGCCGTTCAGGTTCAACGAGGCTTAGGAGCCAGTAAATTGGCAATTCCTGCAATTGGTGGTACTATGAATATCTTAACCAGTGGAATAGAAGTAAACAGAAGATTTGTAATTAAACAAGAATTTGGCAACAACAATAACTTAAGAACTACCCTAAGTTTTAATAGCGGTAAACTAAAAGGAAACTGGTCAATAAGTTCTGCTTTTTCTTATGGAAAAAACGATGGTTGGGTAGATAATTTAAATTCTGAGCGATTGTTTTATTATCTAAAAATAGAAAAACAAGTGGGTAAACACCACTTAAGTTTAAGTGGTTTTGGGGCACCACAAACTAGTGCTCAACGAAATTTTGTAACAACTCCTGTTTCAACATACTCTCTTTCTGAGGCACAAAAATTAGGTTTAGACACCACAGGTCAAACAAATAACTCATTCAGTAGAAGGTATAATCCATCTTGGGGATATCTTAGAAGAAAGGATGGAAGTAATAACAATCAACAAGAAATCTTTAGAAGCAACATCAATCAATACCATAAACCGGTAATTAGTATCAGAGATTTTTGGACAGTAAATGATAAATTTTACATTACCAATATGGCTTATGCCTCCTTTGGTTCGGGATATGGAACGCAGCTTGTTGGAGCCTCAGTTCCATTAAATATCAATGGTCAATTAGACATTCAGCAATCATATAACAAAAACTTTTATTCCGCACCCGACTCTATAAATGCAGCAACACTGGGTGAAAAGAAATCTCAAACTTACTTAAGGAAAAATTACAACGACCATGCTTGGTATGGAACACTTTCAACTTTTTCTTATAACCCTACCAATAAATTAGAGATTTCTGGTGGATTTGATTTTAGGTTTTTTCAAGGAAGAGTATACAGCAAAGTAGATGATTTATTGGGTGGCGATTATGTGAATGCTTATGCTAATTTTAATGAAAATCCTATAGATGTTCAGAGAAAAGGTACTGTTATAAATCAAAATATTAGAAGAAATATTGGTTGGTCAGGATTATTTGGAATGGCAGAATACAAGGGAGGCTGGTGGACTGCATTTATAAACGTAAGTGGTTCTTATAGTGGCTACCAGCAAACTAATTATTTTGCTAAGAAAACCCTTGCAGTGGGAGATACAACTTTAGAAATTGGGTTTAGTGATAAAATAAATTACAAAGGGGTAGATTATGATAGAAATTCGGAAGGATTAAAAAATAATGCCACAGATATTGTGTATTTAAAAGGAGGAGTAATAAAAGGAGGCATGAATTTTAATTTAGATGAAAGACAAAACTTGTTTTTTAATCTTGGCTATTTCTCAAGAGCACCCCTTATGAGTTTTGTGATAGCCAGTTCCAACAAGATTGTGCAAGGTGTAAAAAATGAGGAGATTAAGTCTGCTGAATTAGGATACAGTATAAAATCATCTGTGTTCTCTGCAAATATAAATGGATATTATACCATTTGGAACAACAGACCTGTAAGTGTTAGTTTAGCAGACCCACTAAATCCTACAGAGATTTTTTCTAGTTATGCCTCTGGAATGGCAGCTTTGCACAAAGGTGTGGAGCTAGATTTTGCATTTAGGCCATTAAAAGTATTAACATTTGAAGGTATGGTTTCTTTGGGCGATTGGGAGTGGATAAAGCCAGCCACTGCAATATTATTCGATCAAGTGGGGAATGAAGTTGCAAGAGCAGAATTTGACCCAACAGGAGTTAAAGTTGGTGATGCTGCACAGTTTACTTATGCGGCCTCATTCAGATACGAGCCAATAAAAGGTGTTTATATTAAACCTCAATTTAATTATTTTAGTAGAAACTATGCCAACTTTTCTCCTGAAGCACTTGTTATAGAAGATTTAGATAACAAATACGGCCCTAATCTAGGAAGACAATCATGGCGATTGCCCGATTACTATATGATGGATTTAAGCCTTGGTTATTCTATGTTTAACAACAATCACAAATACGATTTTAGGGCCTCTGTCTTAAATTTGTTAGATAGCTTTTATATAACAGATGCCCAAGACAATGGATTTGGAACTGCTCAAAATTTTAATGCACCCTCTGCAAACGTAAATGTAGGTTTAGGTAGAAGATGGGTTTTTTCTGTAACTGCCACTTTTTAAATTGATATGAAAAAATTAATATTTAATTCTATCGTCTTTTCTTTGTTATTGGTATTATCTTCATGCGAAAAGGAGGCAATTTCAAAAAAGCTCGGTTCCATCCAAGGAAAATGGAAAATTACAGAGTTCAAATATTTTGAAAAATATACAATTCCGGCAACCTCCACTAAGCCTAAAATAGATACTATTTATGACTTGAATGATATTTTTGATATCAAAAGTGATGTTCACTCTATTGAGTTTTTTGAAAATAATAATCCTTATACAGCTTCACAAAGGGGAGTTTATAAGATAGATTATTCAAATGAATTAATAAAAGACTTAGTAGATACATTTTATTTCAAT
This sequence comes from Bacteroidota bacterium, assembly GCA_037131955.1. Lineage (GTDB taxonomy): Bacteria > Bacteroidota > Bacteroidia > UBA4408 > UBA4408 > CAIMMJ01. The sequence continues at coordinate 483 of JBAXQC010000055.1, read as the reverse complement.
ATCAATAAAAAGGAAATATCATTTGACGTCAAAAACACGAAAACTATAAAATACAATAACATTTACCGTAAGCCAATTTTACCTCAAATTCCTTTTCCTATGTATCGATTTGAATTTGATGAACCCAATAATAATCAATTGTTTTTAAATGGAACACCATTTAGGCTTAATGAAGAATGTTATTTTAAACTCGAAAAAATAAATCAATAAATAAATGAAAAAAAATCTACTCATTACAGCCTTTGCACTTTTAGTAAGCATGCTTACTTTTGCACAAGCACCCGTTCCTACATCTTGGGACGTAGAAAATTATGCAGCAATACCAAACGGTTGGCAACATATAAATGTTGGTGCTACAGGAACAATTTATGGTGCTGCTAATTCTTGTGGCTCTCAAGCATTAAGGCTTGACGAAGACGGAGATGCATTGCTAATTTGGGTGGGACAACAACCGGGTGCTATTACTTTTAAAGCCAGAAGTAC
>JBAXQC010000054.1:0-17762 GCA_037131955.1 Bacteroidota bacterium | reverse complement strand
GACATGCAGTTGCTGGTTGGTATCTTGAACATGCCGATCCATTGGTAAAAGTTAGCATTGTTCCAAGAGGTGTTGCTGCTTTAGGTTATGCACAATATCTTCCCAAAGAACAATTTTTATACACAGTAGAACAGCTTACAGACTCTATGTGTATGGCATTGGGTGGTCGTGCTGCAGAAGAATTAATATTTGGTAAAGTTTCTACAGGTGCATTAAGCGATTTAGAAAGAATAACCAAGATGGCTTACGGAATGGTAACTATATATGGAATGAACAAGCGAATTGGAAACATTTCCTTTTACGACCCTAAAGGAAATGAATTTGGGTTTACGAAACCATACTCTGAAGCCACAGCACAGGCTATAGATGAGGAAGTGAAAATAATAATTGAAAATGCATATCAAAAAACTTTAGGCTTACTCCGAGAAAAAAATTCTCAGCTAGAAATTATTGCTCAAGAGTTACTAAAAAAGGAAGTAATTTTTCAAGCAGATTTAGAAAGACTGATTGGAAAAAGACCTCACGATAAAGTAATTGAGTTAATACCAGAAATTATAAACACTCCGCCTAATTCTATAATTGCACCCGATGCAAAAAAATCTGGAGAAGATTTAAATGATACTGCCATAAGTGAAATAGTTTAAATAAAAAAAACTAAAATTTAAAAATAGCACAGCAATGTGCTATTTTTTTGTGCAAAACTTTTAAGAAGAAATTTAAATTATAAGCTACTTTTGTAAATAAACCTTATGTAAATGGAGGACAGCACAACCAAAGAAAAGATTTTAAAAAAAATAAGGCTTTCTTTAATGAATCAAAGCAAAGAAGCCAACAAAGAAAATGTTGCTATTGATCTTGAAAGCACAATTTATCCCACAAACAACGAAGACGATGCAGAGGTTGTGTTTGCACAACATTTTACTGATGCAGGTGGTAAATTTATTTTCTGTTTAGATGAAAATGAGTTAACAGAAAACCTAGTTCTTATCGCGAAAGAAAACAATTGGAAAAATATTTTTTGTGGCGAAGCTGGGCTTTCTTCATTATTAAAAAATAATGAATTAGAAATAGTTAATTCTCTTGAAATGGGTTGTGAGTTTCCGGATGCTGCAATGGTTTCTTGTGAAGTTCTTATTTCAAATATTGGTGGCATAATTCTTTCATCGGCACAAGCACAAACAAGAAAAACTATCGGTAATTTTAAACACCTTTTAATTTTTGCACAAACAGCTCAAGTAAGTAATAATACCAAGGACGGACTTAAATTATTAAAGCAAAAATATCCTGATGGATTGCCCTCTTGGACTTCTATCGTTACTTGTCAAAACGAATCAGAAAATCACCCCGAAATTTATGTTTTTTTATTGGATTCCTCCTCACAAGAAAACTCAACACTAAGTTAAAATGGAAAAAGATTGGAAAAAAGTTCATTCAACAGCCTCTCTGCAAGAAGCAGAGTTATTAAAAGCTAAGCTTGAATCGGAAGATATTTTGTGCTTAATTATGAATAAAAAAGACCAATCTTACAGTTCTTTTGGCGATATTGATTTGTATGTGCATGAAGATTTGTTCGACCACGCAACAAAAATCACCGAAGATTTTTTTAAAGAATAAATGTAATAAATGACTTCGTTTTGGAACAGAACAATATTTGGAGCACTGTATATTATTGTTCTTGTTTTTTGCATAACAAATAGTGTTTACTCTTTTGGTATACTGTTTTTTGGATTGAGCTTATTTACTGTTAACGAATTCTGTAATTTAATTAGCCAAACCGGTAATACTTTAAACAAGAAATTAGTTCTTCCCTTAACCGCTCTTATTTTTATTTTTAGTTTTTTGTCTGCCTTTGTTTTTAGCTCCAACAAATTAATAATTTCGGCTATTCCGTTTTTTTTCATTCCATTCATTATCGAAATTTTTAGCAATCAAAATCAAAAAAGGTTTAATGTATCTGTCTACGAAATTTCTGCTCTTATTTATGTTGCAGTGCCTTTTGCAATGTTAAATTTCTTGTGTGTTCTCGATGGTAAATACACTTACCAATTACTACTACCAATTTTTATACTAATTTGGGCAAACGATACGTTTGCTTACTTAACAGGAATTACTATTGGTAAAACAAAATTTTTTGAGACAATTTCTCCAAAAAAAACCTGGGAGGGAACCATTGGAGGCATTATTTTTACTATGATTTTTGGATATTTTTTAAATCACTATTTTCCAATTCTCACTGGCAAACAATGGATGCTTATTGCAATGGTTGTATCTTTTTTTGGAATAATTGGAGACCTCGTTGAATCTATGCTTAAAAGAAATTTAGGAATAAAAGATTCAGGTTTTTTCTTGCCCGGGCACGGTGGGTTTCTAGATAGATTTGATAGTTTTATCTTTGCAGTACCTTTTGTATATGTGGTAATTTCTTGGTTTAACTTGTAAATAATTACTAAATCTTTTGTGTAAGACTTCCTTTTATATATTTTTGACCACTTTTTTAAAAATATAATTTATTTAATATGCCATCAGCAACAAAAAAAAACGAAAAAACTAGCGAAAAACAAGCAGAACAAAATCATGTGAGTATGTTTGAAGAAGTAATGGCCAGGTTAGATTTAGCATTAGACAAGTTATCTCTTCCTCAAAACGTTACAGAAGTTCTAAAGCATCCACAAAGAATGGTAATGGTGAGTTTACCGGTTCAATTAGACAATGGAAAAATACAAGTTTTTGAAGGGTACAGAGTAATTCATAGCACACACTTAGGTCCAAGTAAAGGTGGCATCAGGTATGCTACCGACGTTAATTTAGATGAAGTAAAAGCACTTTCTGCTTGGATGACATTTAAATGTGCTATCGCCAATATTCCTTATGGCGGAGCAAAAGGTGGCATTACGTGTGAGCCAAGAAAATTATCAGTAGGAGAATTAGAAAGATTAACCCGAGCTTATGCAATTGCAATGCAAGATGTATTTGGCGAAAATAAAGATATTCCTGCACCAGACATGGGAACGGGTAAAAGAGAAATGGCATGGTTGCTTGATGAATACAGCAAAGTTAAAGGCGAAGATTCTCCTGCTATGGTAACTGGAAAGCCAATAACACTGGGCGGTTCATTGGGCAGAGAGGCTGCAACCGGCAGAGGTGTTATGATTTCTACATTGGTTGCCATGAAAAAAATTGGAATTGAAAGAAAAAAAGCAACTGCCGCTGTTCAAGGATTTGGAAATGTAGGCTCAAATGCTGCTCTATTGCTGGCACAACAAGGTTTAAAAGTTGTTGCAATTTCTGACCAAACATGTGCCATTTACAACGAAAAAGGAATAGATATAGACAAAGCACTTACTTATTCTAGAAACAATAACAACATCCTTAAAGGATTTACCGGCGGAGAAGAAATTTCAAACGAAGAACTACTAACACTTGATGTTGATGTTTTAGTTCCTGCTGCAATACAAGGTGTAATTACAAAGAAAAATGCTGCCAACATAAAAGCAAAACTAATAGTAGAAGGTGCTAATGGGCCAACTGAATCATCAGCAGATGCTATACTTCATGAAAAAGGAATTGTTGTTGTGCCAGATATTTTAGCAAATGGTGGTGGCGTAACGGTTTCTTATTTTGAGTGGGTTCAAAATAAATACGGACACTATTGGACAGAAGAAGAAGTAAATACAAAACACGATGCTTCTATGACTGCTGCTTTTGAAAACGTTTGGTTTAATGCCAAGCAATACAAAACTACTATGAGAATTGGTGCTTACATCACAGCACTTAAAAAACTTGAAAAAGCAATTACTTACAGAGGTAGATTTTAATTAAATATTAAATTTAGGAAAAAGGATTCAAGAACATTGAATCCTTTTTTTTTGCTAATTTTCAGCATTGAAAAATACAAAAGCAATAATTATTTCTCCGGCATGGCCTTTAAGAGGTGGCATAGCAAACCTTGCAGAAGCATTGTCAAGGTCTATGAATAAATTTGGATTCGATTCTAGTATCGTTTCATTTAGTCTACAATACCCAAGTTTTTTGTTTCCAGGAAAAACTCAATTTGATGATTCCTCTCCACCAAAAGGCATTTCAATTTTCACCTTATTGAATAGCATTAATCCTATTAACTGGATAAGCACAGCAAATTTTATTTGCAAACAAAAGCCAGAACTTATTATTGTTAGATTTTGGTTGCCATTTATGGGCCCTTGCTTAGGTACTGTAATAAGAATAGTAAAATGGAAACTGCCAAATGTAACGGTTATTGCACTTACGGACAATGTTATTCCACATGAAAAGAGATTTGGAGACAGCGTTTTTACTAAATATTTTCTAAAACCTTGCGATGGATTTATTGCAATGTCTAAGTCTGTTTTAAACGACATAAAAAGTTTTGTAAACAATAAACCTATGCTGTTTTCTCCTCACCCAGTTTACGACACTTTTGGAGATAAAATAAGTTTGGAGGAAGCAAGAAAAAAACTAAACATTAGCAATGATGAAAAAGTAGTTTTATTCTTTGGAATAATCCGCAAATACAAAGGATTAGAGTTATTACTACAGGCGTTTGCCACTGAAAAAGTAAAAAAATTAAATTTAAAACTAATTATAGCCGGCGAGTTCTATGATGACTCTCAACCCTACTTAGATTTTATTGAATCTCATCACCTAAAAAACAACATAGTTTTATCTAATGCATATATTCCGTTTGAGGAAGTTAAAAATTATTTTTGTGCCAGTAATTTAGTTGTTCAACCTTATTTAACTGCCACCCAAAGTGGAGTTACACAAATTGCATATCATTTTAATAAACCCATGGTTGTTACTAACGTAGGTGGATTGCCGGAGATGGTAGAAAATGGTGTATCGGGATATGTTGTAAATACCAACCCTTTAGAAATTGCCGACGCAATTGAAAATTATTTTGTTTTAGATAAAGAAAATGAATTTACTGAAAATGTAAAAGTTGAAAAGAAAAAATTCGATTGGGAATACATGATTCTTTCTGTAAATAATCTTTGGACTGAAATAAGAAATAAGACAAAATAAAATAACTGTGTAGCTTTCGTTAAATTTTATAATTAGATATTATATTCTCGTTGTTTTTCAATTACTTTTTACCAATTATAATCGCTACCTTTGCGGCCGTTAAAAAAGAAGACTATAAAACTTAGTCAAAAAAATTACAAATTAAAAAATGAAAAGAATAATTGAGTACCGCAAAATGTTCGACATTACTGCTGATGCAGACCTTAACACATTAAAATTAAAATACCGAAGTTTAATGAAAGAGTGGCATCCCGATAAATTTAGTGCCGATGACGAAAAATTTGCAGAAGCAGAAGCAATGAGCAAATCAATTATTGAAGCTTATCATTTTTTAGTAAGTGTTTCTCCAGAAACTCATGCCACTTATGCACAAGAATACGAAAATACCACCAACACAGTAGGCATTGATACTTTTGAATACAAAGGGCAAACCTTAAAAATTATTTTTTTAGACGGCTGCAGTTACGAATACTTTGCGGTGCCCAATAACATCTACAATAAATTACTGAACTCCCCTACTCCAGCTAGATTTGCCCGAAGACATATTTTTAGCACTTACATTTACAGAAACGTAAGCAAAAGCATGGTTTTGGCGTAAATTGTTTTTTTGAGTTGATTGATATTTAACATCAAAGTTTTGAGTAAAAAATGCCTAGTTATTTTTTTTGCATTTGCATTGGTTTCCTGTTCAGCGCTTGGTCAAAGATCTAAAGAGCAAGAAGTTTTATCACTTTCCGAAAGAAAATTTAAATGGATGATCAGTCTAAACATGGATTCTTTGGAAAATATTTTAGATGAAAATGTAATGTATGTTCATTCAAACGGCTGGACTCAAAACAAACACGAAATAATTGAAGATTTTAAATCAAAAAAACTGGTGTTAAACAAAGTTGAAATTCTTGAAACAAAAATCAGAAATTTTGAAAACACCTATATAGTTAATGGAGTTGGCATTATCACTGGAGAAATAAATTCAAGCTCATTTTCGGTGAAACTAAATTATTCAGAAGTTTATATTTATAAAAACAGAAAATATTTTCTGTTTTCTAGGCATGCAAATAAAATAAACTAATAGAGTCTATCCATTCAACTCCTGTAAAATTCCCATTAATTTATCTTTCAATTCTACCAATCCTAGTTGAGTGTGGCTAGAAATAAAAACATAGGGAACTTTTTTGGGCAATGTTTTCTTTACTAATTTTATTAATTCATCGTCCAGTAAATCGGTTTTGCTAATGGCTAAAACTCTTTGTTTGTCTAATAATTCGGGATTAAACTGTTCCAATTCGTTTAATAAAACATTGTATTCTTTGCTGATGCTTTGGGCATCTGCCGGCACAAGAAACAATAAAATAGAATTTCTTTCTATGTGGCGTAAAAATCTAAAACCTAAACCTTTTCCTTCCGAAGCACCTTTTATAATTCCGGGAATATCGGCCATTACAAAAGATTTGTACTCACGGTATTTTACAATTCCTAAATTAGGAGTAAGCGTTGTAAATGGATAATTTGCAATTTCGGGTTTTGCGGCAGACAAAACTGATAGTAAAGTAGATTTTCCAGCATTAGGAAATCCTACCAAGCCAACATCTGCCAAAACTTTTAGTTCTAAAATTTTCCAACTGGTAATACCTTCTTCGCCGGGCTGAGAAAATCTTGGAGTTTGCAGGGTAGATGATTTAAAATGGTCGTTGCCCATTCCTCCTCTCCCACCTTTTGCTAATATTCTTTCTTGTCCGTCTTCAGTAATTTCAAAATGTACTTCACCTGTTTCTGCATCCTTGGCAATTGTGCCCAAAGGAACTTCAAGAATAACATCTTTTCCAAATTTTCCTGTTTTTAGAGCGCTTCCTCCGTTGCCTCCTGCCTCGGCAATAACATGTTTGTGGTATTTTAAATGAATCAGTGTCCACAATTGTTTGTTACCTCTTAAAATAATGTGTCCGCCTCTTCCACCATCACCGCCATCTGGGCCGCCTTTAGAGGTTAGTTTATCGCGGTGCAAATGCATTGAACCTGCTCCGCCTTTGCCAGAACGACAGCAGATTTTTACGTAATCAATAAAATTGTTATCTGCCATTAGGTGTTTTACAATATGGCATCTATTGATTTGCAGATTGCTCCAAAAATCTCCTCAATACTGCCAATTCCGTTTATTGTGCTTAATTTATTTTGTGCTTGGTAATAAGATTTTAAAGGTAGGGTTTTATTGTTGTATTCGTTTATTCTGTTTTCTATAACCAGTTCATTGGCATCATCGGGCCTACCGCTTACTTTTCCTCTTTCCAGCAATCTATTTATTAGCTCAGCTTTTTCAACTTCCAAGGCCAACATCATGCTAATTGGGGCTTTAAACTTTTCTAAAATAGCGTCAAGTGCTTCGGCTTGTTTAGTGGTTCTGGGAAAGCCGTCAAATATAAATCCTTTAGAATTTGGGTTTGCGGTTAGTTTATTTTCAATCATACCCACTACTACTTCATCTGGTACTAATTGTCCCTGATCCATCAATTTTTTTGCTTCTAAACCCAAACTTGTGCCTTGCAAAATTTCTCCTCTAAGCAAATCTCCAGTAGAAAGATGAATTAATCCGTACTTAGAAATAAGTTTTTCTGATTGAGTTCCCTTGCCTGCGCCGGGGGGACCAAATAATACTATATTTAACATATTCACAATTAAGCCGCGAAAATAATAAATAAACACATAGTATTAAGTATATAATTTTAGAATTGAGTTTTTATATGTTATTACAAATTACATTTGCACATTATTATTAAAATTTGGCCAAGGAAATAAATATTAGAATTAAAGCAATCGATTGCAACAACCAATCTCACATCAAATCTATTTGCTCCATAGAATTAAAAATTCCACTTGACCATATCACAGGGTATTTAATTACAAAAAAAAGTATTGATGCCAGGGGCAGAGAAATATTCTTTAACTTAAACTTAAAAGTATTTATAAATCCTGAGGTGCCGGAAATTCATCAAACAATATCTCCCTTTTCTATTGCACACACTAAAATATCTGCAGAAAAGAAAGATAAAAAGATTGTTATTGTTGGTGCTGGCCCAGCCGGACTGTTCGCCGCCTTGCAGTTTATTGAAAAAGGTTTTTCTCCAATAATTATAGAAAGAGGAAAACAAGTAAAGGAAAGACGCAGAGATTTAGCCGCAATTAATAAACAAGGTTTAGTTAACCCAAATTCTAATTATTGTTTTGGCGAAGGCGGAGCAGGAACTTATTCCGACGGAAAACTCTATACACGAAGCAACAAACGTGGCGACATAAAAAGAATTTTAGAACTATTTGTTTTAAACGGAGCCGATGAAAATATATTAGTAGAAGCACATCCACATATTGGCACCAATCGCTTACCAAAAATTATTGAAAACATAAGAGAAAAAATCATAGAACACGGAGGAACTTTTCTTTTTAATACTCTTTTAAAAGACTTAAATATTGAACACGATGAAATTAAATCTGTGCTGCTAGAAGACCTAGATACTAAGGAAATAAAAGAGTTAAAAAGTCACTATATAATTTTAGCAACTGGCCACTCTGCAAGAGACATTTACGAGTTGCTGCATAAGAATAATATAGAGCTAGAAGCCAAGCCTTTTGCCTTGGGAATTAGAATTGAACATCCGCAAATGTTGATAGATAAAATTCAATACCGCTGCTCAACTACAGTTGAATTGAACTTTAAAAAGCAATTCCTCCCTCCTGCGTCATACAGTTGGGTGCAACATGCAAACAACAGAGATATTTATTCGTTTTGTATGTGTCCGGGAGGAATAATTGCACCTTGTGCTACGGAGCAAAATCAGGTAGTAACAAACGGTTGGTCGCCCTCCAAAAGAAATAATCCATACGCAAATTCAGGAATTGTTGTTGGAGTAAATGATACTGATTTTAAACAGTTTGAAAGTCGCGGTGTTTTAAAAGGAATGTATTTTCAGCAATCGATAGAGGAAATAGCCTGGAATCTTGGAGGTAAAACTCAAGTTGCACCTGCACAACGAATGGAGGATTTTATAAATAAAAAATTATCTACCACTCTTCCAAGCTGTAGTTATATCCCCGGCATAACATCAGTAGATTTAACAGAAGTTTTTCCCGCCTCCATTTCAAACGCCTTACGTTTGGCATTGCAAGAACAATCAAAAAAAATGAAAGGTTATTTGAGCAATGACGCTGTTTTGGTTGCAACAGAATCTCGCACCTCCACACCCGTTAGAATTCCAAGAAACCAAAACGGAACACATGTACGAATAGTAAATTTGTTTCCTTGTGGCGAAGGCGCAGGCTATGCAGGCGGCATTGTTTCGGCAGCTATGGATGGCCAAAACATTGCCAATAATATAATTCAAATTTTAGGTGCAGAATAAAATGGAAAAAGTAAAAGTTTCGTGTGTTTCTTATTTAAATTCTAAGCCATTTATATTTGGATTTGAGCATTTTCCTGAGTTAAAAAATACTATGCAATTAGAATTAGATATTCCCTCTGTTTGTGCCAAAAAATTGATAGAAAACAAAGTTGATATTGGTTTGGTACCTGTGGCCATACTCAACAAAATGGAAAATTATCAAATAATATCCGATTACTGCATAGGAACAAACGGCAATGTTAAATCCGTTAATTTATACAGCAATGTTCCGCTGAACCAAATAGGTGAAATTATATTAGATTTTCATTCGGAGTCATCCATAACCTTAACCAAAGTATTAACTAAGTTTTACTGGAAAAAAGAGTTTACCTTTGTAAATGCCAACAAAGATTACATAAATAATATTGCCGGAACCACTGCTGGAGTTGTTATTGGTGATAGAACTTTTGGAATGGAAAATACCTTTGAATATGTGTATGATTTATCTGCCGAATGGAAAAAATTTACTGGACTTCCCTTTGTGTTTGCTTGCTGGGTTACCAATAAAAAAAATTTAAATCCGCAGTTTTTAGATCTATTTAACCAAGCTTTAAACTATGGCATAGAGCACACAAATGAAGCAATTGCCCAATTAAGTTTAAAAGCAGATTACCAAAATATAAACTTGCACAACTACCTGCAACACTGCATAGATTATAATTTAAATACAGACAAAAGGAATGCTATGCAAAAGTTTTTAGAATACGCTAAACAAGTATAGTTTTGTTTAAAAAAATTTCAAAAATTACAATACAAACCATCATTTATTTAAGGTTTAAATTTGGTAAATTGCTAATTGAAAGATAATATAATTTTTACAGGTAACTATAGGATGAATCATTTTCTAGACTAACTGTCCTCCTCTGAAGCACTGTATAAGCTGAGGGACTAAGGATTTCCTGCATTTTCTGTTTTTATAAACATACAAAATCCTTTACCCTTTTCTAGTTTTATACTCTACAACTGACATTACTAAAATTTAGAGATTTTATTTAAAAAGTCCTGAGTCCCAAGCTCTGCGCCGCGGCAGATTGTTGGCTTTAGACTATGGACAGAAGGAGTGAAAACATAACTCACACTTGAATTCCTAGCATAGTTATGTCATCTACTTGCTCATTAGCACCTTTCCAGTTTTTGATAACTTCCTTTATATGTTGTTTCTGTTCATCCATGTTTAGAAATTGAATATTTAAAAGAAGATTTCTTAATTGGTTATTCTTGAATTTTTTGTTTTTAGCGCCACCAAACTGATCGGCAAAGCCATCAGACGAAATATACAATTTATCATTCTTTTTAAGGTGTATAATATGATTTGTAAATGGCTGGCGATAGTAATAATGACCAATTGGTTGTTTATTAGGCTTAAACTCTTTTAAATGAAGTTGAGATTTGTTTGCAGTGGCAAATGAAACATTATCATCCATCAATTCTAATTCAACATCTTCTTCTTCGGAAATTATCCAAAGTGGAATATTTGCCCCTGAGTATTCTAGAATTCTTCTCGTTTTATCCAATACACATAGAGCAATATCCATTCCGTCGTTAATAACAGATTCATCGTGATTGTTTATACTATTTTCAACTAAGTCATTTACTTTATTAAGAATTTCTGCTGGATTTGCTAAATCAAACTCATTAATTGCTTTGTTTAAAGCATTGTTTCCAATTATACTTAAAAAAGCACCAGGCACCCCGTGTCCAGTACAATCTGCAATACCAAAAAATACTTTTTCGTCTTTTTCTATAGTAAAATAAAAATCACCACTAACAATATCACGAGGTTGAAAGAAAATAAATCCGTTTGGAACTATGGTTCTAAGTTTTGCTCTAGAGGGCATCATTGCTTTTTGTATTCTCTGGGCATATAAAATACTATCTGTGATATCTTTGTTTTTTTCTAAAATCAACAATTGTTGTTTTTCTAAAGATAAATTCTTTATAAAAAGTTCTTTGTATTGATCATGAATCTTTACCTTTTGATAAGTTATTTCGAGGTTCTGTTTATTTATTTCTGATGTTCTTTCTTTAACTTTTTCTTCAAAAAATTTAATGTGGTTGGTTATTTCTTCCGACATTTTGAAGAAATTATTACTTAGTATTGAAATTTCATCATTTGATTTTTTTTCATCTATTAATGTAACAATAGTAAATTTACTTTCAACGAACTTATTGATGTAACTGTTTAAATTTTCTATGGGTTTTGATACCTCTGAAGCTAGCCTATAACTGAAAATAAATGCTAAAGTAAATATTGATAAAATTACAAAAATCGCAGTGAGCAAAAGATTTTTAAAAATATTATTCATTTGACTAGCTGCCTTAAACTTGTTCTTAGCTATAGAATCTATGATTGCGTTATGTTGATTTGATAACTTAAATATCAAGCCAGATTTATTATCCGATCCTATTAAGTTATTGTTTGAATTAACCAATTTTATAAAAGCTAAGGCATAGCCATTAATAATTGAATCGAGTTTGATTTTTTGAAATGTAGATAACTTAGAATTATTTTTAACCTCTGACTTTAGATTATTAATTACACTATTAAATTGAACTGTATAAGAAGTTTCCTTTCTTATTATAAAATCTTTTTCATGACGACGAAGCATTAATATTTTTGCTTGATCTAAACCTTTTATCTCCATTAATGCATGAGCAAAATTTCTCATTTCGCCTTCTATACCAAAGTCCTTAAAACCTTTGAGCTTGATTTCCTTTACAACTTCTTCAAAAATATTACAGTAATTATTTTGTTCAATTGCAAGGGAACTGAGAAAATTAGCTTCAAAAAGCAGCCTCGTTTCTTCTGAGTTCATTAAATTGTTGATGTTTTTAATGATTTTTTTTGCAACTTTTCTATGTTTGTTTAAAATTAAACTTTCTCCTGTTTTATAAAATTCAAGATTGTTTGATTCGTGTAAAAAAAATTCTTGTTGGAGTTTATACTCTTCTAATGATAACATTTGTGTTTCTTCAAGAATGTTTAGTTGTTGAGAAATGTCATCACGCTTTTTAAAAAGCCAGGTATTCACTAAAATAAATAATAAAGAAAATATACTGATTGTAATAAATGCAATAAAAAGTTTGTATTTTATTTTCATAGAATTCACCTAAGACTGCACTTTTACTAAAATATCCTTTTAAGGTTTCAAATAAATTGTATTGTTTACATTAAAATAAAATTAAAACGGTTAATAAATTAAACTGCAAGAAAATTCATAATCAAAGAATATAAATTTAAAATTCAGCTTTTTAGGGTTTGATTCTAAAGGTTTATAATCATTCATCTATACAAATTCGCATTTGATACTTTAAAAGAAAACATATGTATGTTTATTAAAAAATTTACATTTTCAAAACAAGAAATTTAAAGGCAAGAGTGGGGTAAAAAAAATGTTGTGTAGTTTATTGCAAAAAGTTATCCGTAACCCACAGAGAAACTAAATGGCAACGTAAAATAAAATAACATACACAAAAAATAAAATCTCCTTAGAATTTAGACATATTAAATTATTAACCATTAAATTAAGTTACATTTGTAAAAAATCAACAAAGATTAAAAATGAAGTCTACTATTATAATAGTTATCGCACAAATTGTTTTGTGTTGTTCATGTAAGAAAAGTGTTACAGGTGAATATTCAGGCACAGCATCAGTTACAATAGGTTTGGCCTCAACAACAACAGAGAACTTATACTCAAAAGGCATTAGAGTTTCCGGTCTTGGCTCAATAACTGCAACTGACGGCACAATTTGGACGGTACCTGCCGAAGTAAATTTTACTAACACAAATTTCCCTACCGCCTCTGATTTATATAATCCTGATGGCAATAAATACGAGAATAGCACTGCCGCACTTGCCGCTTTTAATTCATCAAATGTTATTGAAATAGACGCAGCTGGCGAAATAATTACAGGCTACATATTTGCCGATAATTACTTTGAACTTTACATCAATGGCGTTGCAGTTGGTAAAGACGCCATCCCCTTTACCGACTTTAATTCTAGTATTGTAAAATTTAAGGTTTTAAAACCATTTTCCATTGCCATGAAATTGGTTGACTGGGAAGAAAGATTAGGATTAGGTTGCGAAAAAAACAAATTAAAAAAATATCACCCCGGCGATGGTGGTATGGTTGCTGTTTTTAAAGATGCTGCTGGAAACATAGTTTGCAAAACCGATGCAGATTGGAAAGCACAGACTTTTTATGTTGCACCTGTAAAGGATTTTAGTTGCGTTACAGAAAATGGAACCACAAGAAATTCTTCAAACTGCAATACAAGCGACGTTAGAAATGGAGCTGGATATGCTGCTTTGCATTGGAAAGTTCCAGCTGATTGGATGAATAAAAATTTTGATGATTCTTCATGGCCCAATGCAACAACGTTTAGTAATGCTGCAATTGGTGTTGATGGCAAAAGTGCCTTTACAAACTTTACCGATATTTTTGACGATGCTAATAACGACGCTCAATTTATATGGTCAACGAATGTTATTTTAGACAATGAAGTTATTGTAAGAAAAATGGTACAATAAAAATCAAAATAAATTTAAATTATTGCAATTGGAACACAACCTAAAATTTTTGGTAAAGAAATTAAAAAGCTAATCAGCGAAAGCAAGTAAAATGCAATCAGATTTTTCAGTGAAAGAAATTATAAAAATTAATATATGTTATTTAGAACAAATAAGTGAGTAATAAACACCTTTCAATTGCAAATTTAAAAATCTTATTTGGCAGATTAATTCCGAATAAATTCGTTAAAAAAATAACAATGAAAACACCATTTATAATCTAACTTATTTCTGTTCGTTTTTTTATTCTTAACTAAATATATATTGGTATTTTTATAAAAAAATTATCCCAAATTTTTAACTAGAAAAATGGTTCAACTTCTTTTCTACTCATATTAATTGTGATTTTGTCAAACAATCATCATCAACAAAATGATAAAAAAGAAAACAATTACAAACAAAATTTTAAGTAGTTGGAAAAAACTTGGTCCAGGTTTAGTAACTGGCGCCAGCGACGATGATCCATCTGGAATTGCAACTTATTCTCAAGCAGGTGCAGCATTTGGACTTGCAACACTTTGGACAGCGATTATTGCTTTTCCATTAATGGCATCCATACAGCAAATGTGTGCTAGAATTGGTTTGGTAACCTCTCAAGGATTAACTGGTACGCTTAAAAAACACTATCCAAAACCTATTTTATATTTGATGCTATTATTTAGTTTTCCTGCAATTGTTATGAATATTGGTGCTGACATTGCTGGAATGGGAGCAGTTGGAAACATGCTGTTTCCTGCTATTGATGCAAATTTTTTTAGTGTTCTTTTTACAATTATTCTGCTTGGTTTAATAATTTTTCTACCCTATCAAAAAATTGCATCCGTTCTAAAATATCTATGCATAGTAATGTTGGTGTATTTTGTTGTTCCGTTTTTGTACAAGCAAGATTTTGGTGCTATTCTTAAAGCTACATTTATTCCAACTATTAAATTTAACAAGGACTTCATTGCAATTATCGTGGGCATACTTGGCACTACCATTTCGCCCTACCTTTTCTTTTGGCAAGCTTCGGTAGAAGTAGAAGAAATGAAGAACAAGAGAAAGCATTTAGTGGTAAATAAAAAAATAATTCATGAGATAAACCAAGATGTAGATTTTGGAATGACAATTTCTGGATTTGTTATGTATTTTATAATCCTTACTGCCGGAACTGTTTTATATAATGGTGGCATCCATCAAATTGATACCGTGGAGCAAGCAGCAATGGCACTAAAACCTTTGGCAGGCAACTTGGCTTATCTTCTTTTTGCTGTTGGTGTAATTGGAACGGGACTTATTGCAATTCCTGTGCTAAGTGGCTCTATTTCATATATTATTACCGAAACATTTGGTTGGGAACAGGGCCTCGACAAAAAATTTCATGAAGCCAAAGCATTTTACATAATAATTGCTATTTCCTTAACGCTTGGTTTATCATTAAACTATATTGGAATTAGCCCCATTCAATCATTAATTTATACGGCCATTCTCTATGGGCTAACTGCTCCTGTTTTAATTGCAATTATCTTACACATTTCTAATAATAAAAAAATTATGGGAGAAAATGTGAACGGAAAGTTAACAAACATTCTCGGCTTTGCAGCATTAATTATAATGACCGTTGCTGCAGTAACATTACTTTACTTGCAATTTATGGACAAGTAATCTACCTTTAAAAATCACAAATAAAAACACCAATGAAATTAATTTAAAATGGCTATTCATATCAGTTTGGAACTCCAATTAAAAAATGGAACATTTGTATTATAAACCTATCTAATTGCAAATCTGAAAATAGTTACAAACCATAAAGAGACAAAAAATTAAATGCAAATTACAAATGCTATAAGACCACCATATCTTCACCATCAAATGTTTTGCTTAAGCAGGAGTTGAGATATTTTTATATGGAAATAGCAAAAAAAATGTTGGCTTTATGAATTAGTTTTTGAGTAATTTGCAACAGGTAACTCCAAACAAAATAATGATGAAAATAAAAAACAAACTAGCCAGTATAAAAAAATGATAGACTTTATTCTACAACTCAAACACCGAAACGAAACCCTATTCTATTATGGGTTGTTATGTCTTGTGTTATCCGCTATTTTTATTGTACTTACAAAATTCACAAATACTCAAGTGTATAATGTTAATGCCTGGTACAAGCCTTTTAAATTTGCTTTTTCAACATTTTTATTTGCTTGGGCAATGGCTTGGTATTGCTATTATTTACCAAATTTCAACATTAATTTATTCAGCTGGGCTGTTATCATTCTATTGGGTTTTGAGATTTTTTATATCGCATTTCAAGCAGGTAAAGGACAGCTTTCTCACTTCAATTTAAGCACACCTATTTATTCAGCATTGTATTCGATGATGGCAATAGCCGCCACAGTAGTTACACTTTATACAGCATATGTTGGATTACTATTTTTCACCAACTCATTTCCAGAACTACCCAATTTTTACGTTTGGTCAATACGATTAGGAATTATTATTTTTGTTATATTGTCATTTGAGGGTTTTGCTATGGGTTCAAAACTTAACCATAGTGTAGGAGCATTAAACGACAATTCTAATTTGTTCATTGTTGGGTGGAGCAAGACAGTTGGCGATTTAAGAGTAGCTCATTTTATTGGTATGCATGCCCTGCAAGTATTGCAAATACTTTCGTATTATGTTTTAAAAAACACAAAGCTTACTGTTGCAGTTTCTCTTGTTTATGGACTTTTAGCTTTGCTTACGCTTATACAAGCACTAAAAGCTAAACCATTATTTAAGTCAAATAACATACAAAACAAAATGACGAATAAAATAGAGCAAAATCAATAAATAAACCTCTAGAACAATATTCGTAATGGCTTTCTATTTAACCCCTAGTATCTCTAACAAATTAAGGCTACAGTAATACTAGGATTACAAGTTAAACACCAAAATAAAACTTGATTTTCTTTTTCTATGGGATTAAGTTCAGTAAAAAAAGACTTTTTGTGCTCCTATCCTTAGTGGCAGACGTCATCATTTTTTATCCACTACGCCACAAAACCAAAATGAGTATAATTAAACCCCTGTTTATTGCAATCTTGCAAAACAGATAAAAGTGCTGAGGTACTTGGCTTAAATATTAAGCCCCCAAATCTGGAGGCTTTTTGTATTTAGTTTTGCAGCAAATCTGGATTGGCCGAAATTTCTTCTTGTGGAATTTTAAATAAAAATTTAGAATATTCATTTTCGTTAGCTTTCCTTAATGGCAAACGCAAACGACGTAGGTTCATGTACCTGTCGCTTTGTTCACACATCATTTCTAATCTTCTTTCACTTCTTACTTTATCTAACAAGCCTTCGGTGGATGTTTCTTCCACGTAATTTGTTTTGAAAGCACGGCGTCTAATTAAATTGTAAGAATCTAAAGCTTCTTGTGTGCTGCCTCCGCTTAATAAATTGGCTTCGGCCCTTATTAAATGAACTTCGGCAAAACGGATAACACAAATATTTGGCGATATAGTTAACCCGCCTACAGCAGCAGGATTCAGATACTTTGTTGAAGTTTTAAACAAACTAGAAATTAAGCGTCTTCTTCTATCTGTAGATGTATAAAGATTGTAAGAATCATCTTTTATAAACATTAATGCACCAGCGTTAGAAGCATAATAACCAATTAAACTATTGGAGTTATCGTTGGCAGTATTTACTAATTGAAAAATAGGTTCGGGCTTTGTTCCACCATTTATATCTTG
>JBAXQC010000053.1:0-18775 GCA_037131955.1 Bacteroidota bacterium | reverse complement strand
AAAGATATTTAGGAATTAGGCTGTGCTCAATCTATTGGCACTTTTTAGATATCCTGTGGATTTACCTTTTTATATTTTTGATGAACGTTCAATAATCTCCAAATTATAGTTCCACAGAATTTCAATTGATTAAAATTTATTAATTTCAATGTTTAAACATTAAAGTCCGTATATTTGCCAAAATCAATGTTTAAACACTAATAATTTAATTTTAAAAAAATGAGTTACTTACAAAAAGCAAAAGACCTATACGCAATGGTAGGCCAAGGGCAAATAATGGATGCCTTTGAAAAATTTTATCACACTGACGTTGTAATGCAAGAAATTGGTGAGGAACCAAGAGTAGGAAAAGATGCTAATAGAGAATATGAAAAAAACTTTGTTGCATCTGTTAAAGAAATTCATGGTGGCGGTGTTGATGCATTTACTTCTGACGAAGAAAACGGAATTACCATGGTACAAAATTGGATGGAATTAACTTTCCAAAATGGGGCCAGAGTAAAGCTAGACCAAGTTGCAATTCAACATTGGAATGGAGACCATATAATTAAAGAAGTTTTTTATCATAAATAATACAACATCAAGATAAATTTAAACCGCAATGTAAATTCGTTGCGGTTTTTTTTTACATGTTTAATTATAAATAAAGTACATTTACAAGCAATAAAAAAAATCCCATGACTCAAGACCTATCTAAAGAAAAATCTAAACTTTCTACTTATCAAATATTTGTGATTGTAATTCTTGCAATGACTCAGTTTACAGTTGTTTTAGATTTTATGGTAATGTCGCCACTAGGAGATTTGTTAATGAAATCGATGGGATTAACTACCACTCAATTTGGTTGGTCGGTTTCTGCCTATGCTTTTAGTGCAGGAATTTCGGGTTTACTAACCGCAGGATTTGCAGATAGTTTTGATAGAAAAAAACTACTTCTATTTTTTTACATAGGTTTTATTATTGGTACATTTTTTTGTGGTATAGCACACTCCTTTCTTACCTTATTGGTAGCAAGAATAATTACCGGATTATTTGGCGGGGTTATAGGTTCTATATCTATGGCCATTGTTGCAGATCTTTTTCCCCTTGAAAAACGAGGTAGAGTAATGGGATTTTTGCAAATGGGTTTTGGAGCAAGTCAAGTGTTAGGCATTCCAATAAGTTTGTATTTGGCCAATCACTTTGGTTGGCAATCGCCATTTTTTATGATTGTAGTTTTAGCAATTTTAGTTTGGACATTGGCAGTTTTTAAACTAGAACCTGTAACTAAACATTTAGAAACTCCTTCTGACCAAAGTGCTTTCCATCATTTATTACATACTATTAAACAAAAAAATTACAGAATAGGATTCTTAGCTACAGCTTTTTTATCCCTTGGAGGATTTATGATGATGCCTTGGGGAAGTGCTTTTGCAATAAATAACCTTCACATTACGCAAGAGCAACTACCGCTTTTATTTATGATAGGTGGTTTAAGCACATTATTAATTATGCCATTGATTGGGAAATACAGCGATAAAATAAATAAGTTTAAACTATTTACATTTGCTTCAGTTTGGTTAATTTTAGTAGTATTCTTTTACACACAATTAGGACCAAGCCCATTTTTATTGGTGATATTTTTTAATGTTACCATGATGATTGGAATTATGGGTAGAATGGTTCCATCTATGGCATTGGTAAGTGCCCTGCCCGAAATGAAAGACCGTGGTGCATTTATGAGTATAAACTCTTCGCTGCAACAAGTAGCTGGTGGCATTGCTGCAGCTTTAGGTGGAATGGTTGTTGTGCAAAAAAATAAATACAGCCCTTTGGAACACTACGATACATTAGGATTTTTAATGATTTTCCTTACTCTTATTTGTATTTTCTTAATTTACAGAGTGAGTGTTATAACAAAAGACGTGCAGAAAAATTAAAATACTTTCAACTTATCACCCACTAACTTATCAATCGGAAAGGTGAAATCGTTAGATGAAATATCCGATAACTTAATCCATCTAAAACTTTGAGCCTCGTCTATTAATTCAAAATCAAAAGGCACTTTTGAAATCTTAAATTTTATTTCTTCAATTGGAGCAATCGTATAATAAATACTAATCAATTGCTCTTTAGGATTAAAAGCTGATGTTATGTAAAAATCAGTTGTATAAAAATGATCAATAACTTTAAATTCTTGGTAAAATTCTTCTTTACATTCACGCAAAAGGCAATCAACTAATCCTTCATTAACTTCTAATCCACCACCGGGGAACTTTGTCATTTTTATTCCAAATCTAAATTCATCCGAAACTAAAACACAATCGTCCTTGATAAAAATGCCATAAACACGAATGTTGAATTTTCTGGACAAATTAGAAGTTTAATAATTTATGTTTTAGTTTTTTATACCTTATCCTTTTTGGAGCAACATCGCCCATACGTTTCTTATTTTTTTCGCTTTCTTTCGAGAGGGCTATTATTTTAAATCGTACAAATACTCTGGTGCAAAATCGGCTTCGTTTTCCCAAGTTATAGTATTGAAGTTTATTTTAAAGTTTTTAAAATAATTTATATCTCTTAGTGGCTCAAATATTTTGCGGTGGTCATTTAGAATAGTTTGTTCCAAATCAACACATTTTTCAGTACCATCATTAAAAACTAATGAAACTTTGTACTCCGAAATATAATCTGCTTTTATTACGTTTAATAACATTATTCTAAAGGATTTATTTTTTTGAATTCTCCTGTTGATATTAAGCTATTCCAATTTTCAAGCAATTCATCTTTATGCATTTCGTACCATTCAATAACTAAATTTAAAGCTCGTTTTGGAAATTTTCCATTAACAATTCCAGTTGAAATTTCAATTGTAATTTCAAAGTCGCCATACTTTGCATGAAAATGTGGAGGGTTATGTTCATTGAAATTCATAAAAATTACTATTCCTAAAAATCTACTAATTTCTGGCATAACTAAATTTATTTTATTACAAATTTACAATTCAAAAATCATAACTCAACTTTACGCCATCAATTTCTTATACCTAATCCTTTTGGGTGCAACATCGCCCATACGTTTCTTTTTATTCTCTTCGTATTCGCTGTAGCCTCCTTCAAAATAATATACTTTAGAATCGCCTTCAAAAGAAAGAATGTGTGTACACACTCTGTCTAAAAACCACCTGTCGTGACTAATAATTACTGCACAACCTGCAAAGTTTTCTAAGCCTTCTTCAAGTGCTCTCAGCGTATTTACATCAATGTCATTAGTAGGCTCATCCAGCAACAATACATTGCCTTCTGCTTTAAGCGCCATTGCCAAATGCAAACGATTTCTTTCACCTCCTGATAATACACCACACTTTTTCCCTTGGTCGGCACCATTAAAATTAAATCTCGATACGTATGCTCTTGCATTTAATTGTCTTCCACCAAGTTCTATGGTTTCTGTTCCACCGGTAATAACTTCAAAAACTGTTTTGTCGGGATTAATGTCTTTGTGTGATTGATCTACGTAGCTAATTTTTACCGTATCTCCAATTTTCACAGTTCCTTTATTAGCCTCCACCAACTTCATAATTATCCTAAACAATGTAGATTTTCCTGCTCCGTTAGGGCCAATAATGCCAACTATTCCATTAGGAGGTAATTTAAAAGCTAGGTCTTCAAATAAAATTTTATCAGTGTATGCTTTAGAAACATTTTCAAATTCAATTACCTCGTTCCCCAATCTGGGTCCGTTAGGAATAAATATTTCTAATTTTTCTTCTTTTTCTTTTGAGTCTTCACTCATCAGTTTGTCATAAGCTGCCAAACGAGCTTTCCCTTTTGCCTGACGACCTTTTGCTCCTTGCCTTACCCACTCTAATTCTCTGGCCAAAGTTTTTTGACGTTTACTTTCTGTTTTTTCTTCTTGCGCCAAACGTTTTCCTTTTTGATCTAGCCAAGAAGAATAATTTCCTTTCCAAGGAATACCTTCTCCCCTATCTAACTCTAAAATCCAACCCGCAACGTTATCTAAAAAGTAACGGTCATGGGTTACCGCTATAACAGTTCCAGGGTAGGTTTGTAAAAAATTTTCTAACCAATCTACGCTCTCAGCATCCAAGTGATTGGTAGGCTCATCTAAAAGTAAAATATCTGGTTTTTTAAGCAACAATCTGCATAAAGCCACTCTTCTTTGCTCGCCGCCCGAAAGCACCTTAACTGGTGTATCGCCTTCGGGGCAACGCAATGCATCCATTGCCACCTCCAACTGATTGTCTAAATCCCAAGCATTAATGGCGTCAATTTTATCTTGGATAATTGCTTGTCTGTTCATTAATTTATCCATTGCCTCAGCATTTTCGTAATACTCTGGCAAGCCAAATTTTAAATTAATGTCTTCAAACTCTTTTAATAAATCTACAGTTTCTTGCACGCCTTCCATCACAATTTCTTTCACTGTTTTTGTTTCATCAAGGTGTGGCTCTTGTTCTAAAAATCCTACAGAATATCCTGGTGAAAAAACAACATCGCCTTGGTATGATTTTTCTACACCTGCAATAATTTTAAGTAAAGTTGATTTACCCGAACCGTTTAAACCAATGATTCCAATTTTTGCTCCATAAAAAAAAGAAAGGTATATGTCTTTTAATATTGTTTTTCCGGTTGTCAGCGTTTTACTGAGCTTAACCATTGAGAATATTATTTTTTTATCGTCGGCCATTTTTTTAAATTTAGATTAATTACTTCTTGCCTTTTTGTTTGGCAATTTGTGCTTGTTGTTTTTGAATATCTTCTAATTTTTGTTGCCACTTAGACTTTTTATTGTTTTGTGGTTTAATTTTATTCTCTTGAATTTTTTTGTGAATCTTGTCTTCGTCTACTGCTAACTTCATTCCATATTGAATAGAGAATGTGAGCATGTTTGCAATAAAGTAATAGTAACTTAAACCAGAAGCATAGCTATTTAATGTGAACATAAATAAAATTGGCATTAAATACATGATCCATTTCATTTGCTCCATTTGAGCGTTTCCAGCGAATTGTCCGCTGTTCATTCTAGTATAGATGATTGTAGAAACAGTCATTAAAATTGTAAATAAACTTACATGATCTCCATAAACCGGAATCATAAATGGAAGATTTAGTATTGTATCGTAGGAAGATAAATCGTCTGCCCATAAAAATGCCTTTTGACGTAACTCTATAGACGTTGGAAAAAACCTAAACATGGCAAGCAATATTGGCAATTGTAAGAGCATAGGAATACAGCCTCCTAAGGGATTCACACCTGCTTTTCGATACAAAGCCATAACAGCTTGTTGTTTTTTTAATGGATCTTCTTTTTCATATTTTGCATTTAGCTCGTCCATTTCGGGCTTCAGAACTTTCATTTTTGCAGAAGACAAATAAGCTTTGTAGGTGAGCGGGAACAATACTGTTTTTAGAATAATAGTCATCAACAGAATTACTATTCCCATGTTTAAATCAAATCTAGAAAGAAAATTAAAAATTGGAATTACTGCATATTGATTTACCCAACGAACAATTCCCCAACCTAAATTGATTTGTTTTTCGAGTCCAACTCCTAAAGCACTTAATGTTTGATGATGATTGGGGCCGTAATAAAAACTCATGTCGTAAGTTTCTAAATTATTATGCTTGTAGGGCAGCGTAAAGGAAGCAGAAAGTTGTTTTGTAAATTTTGAAGAATCTCCCAAAGCAATGGTTTCTAAATCAGTAGGTTTTTCAAAGCCATTGGGATTAATTAAAGCACTGCAAAAATATGCTTGCTTAAATGATACCCATTTAATTCTGTTTTGAATGGTTTGTTTGTCATCTGACGTTTCGCTTAGGTTATCCATTTCGCCATCCATAAATGTGTAGAATATGGAAGTAACGCTGGCCTCGTTGCTTTTACTTTTTTCTTGTTGTAATGCCTTAACCATCCAAGATAACTCAATTTGATTGGTGTTGAATGGAATAATATTTTGTAAGCCAGCCAACTGAATAGAAAAATCTAGTTTGTAAGTTTCTTTGTCTAATGAATATTTGTATAAGATATACTGTGTTGGACTTATTTCGGCTTTGAGCTCAATTATTTTTTTGCTTCCAAGGTCTTTAAGCAATGGCGTGAAATATAGCGAATCAGTTTTTATAATTCTGTTTTGGGCAGGGAATGTTAAAGAAAATTTTGACGAGTCGGGATTGGATAAATGAAGTGGATTTTTTTTGTAGTCTTTGTATTTTTTAAGTTCTACATCTGCAACCCTTGCTCCTTTGGTGTGCAGCGTTACTTTAATGAAATCATTTTCTATAAAAACACTTTTATTTTGTCCGGAGCTTAGTGCAGCAAAAACGCCAAATTGTTCAGTTAATAATTGTTGTTTGGCGCTATCGCTTAATACATTAAGATTTGTTGTTGGAGAGGAAGTTTGATCTGGCGCAAGTTTTATTTTTGCTTCCTGCTGTTTTAGTGCAACCAAATCTAGGCTGTCTTGAGTTTTTTTTGCTTTGGCTAATTCTGCTTCTGATGGAGAATTATAAACCGAAAATCCAATTAAAATAGCAAAAATGAGAACGATTCCTGTGATGTAATTTTTATCTAACATGTGTTTAAAAAAATAAGTTTGCGAAGATATAGAATTTTAAGACGCTTTAGCTCAGAAAATGTGCTAAATGATTAGAAAAATTTCAAGATTTTTACAATCTAATTAGTTGAGTCTCAAAAAGTCGTTTTGTCATTTTTTCAATTGGGCTTTGCCCAAACCCATTCACTTCTTTATTCATCATTAAATTTATTCATTAAGGAATTCATGAGGGCGCTTCGCTTAGTAGTCTTGAAACAAAGAAGTAAACAAGAAAATTCAAGGCTCCATTTTATCTTTTCCTCCTGACGTCGGAATTATTTTTACTTACAAAATTGCGACCCAAAGGGTGATTTCCCTTCTAAAGTCGGGAACTTCCCTTTGGGTACCCCCGCATTTTGCTGCATAAAAATAAGCAGATAAAATGATGCCTTAAAACGCTCCGAAAAAATGCCATATTTTTAATAATTTGGGCAGAAAAACGGTAGATTAAAATCGCATATCTTCGTCCAAGTCAATTAATTTTATTGAGCTTAAGAGAATTTGAGGGACTACCAATTATTTACTACAGAAACTCTAAATCCTTAATTTTTGGCAATTTTTTGTAGGCTATGCCAACCACAAGCAGTGTTATTGTTGCTCCAAAAACTACCGAAGGCACCAGGCCCATAAATCTTGCGGCTGTGCCAGACTCAAAAGCACCAATTTCATTGGAACTGCCAATAAATATTTTACTAACAGATTCTACTCTTCCTCTCATTTCTTCGGGTGCATACAGCTGCACAATTGTGCTACGCACTACTACGCTTACTTCATCAAATACTCCGCTAAACATTAAACACACAAACGATAAAATATAATTGGTAGACAAAGCAAATCCAATAATACAAATACCAAACATTGCAATAGAAAATAGCATTTTTAGTCCTGCTCTTTTCTTAACCGGATTTCCAACTAGGAAAAACGAAGTGCTTATTGCTCCTATTGCCGGAGCAGCTTGCAAAAAACCTAATCCCTGCGGACCACAATCTAAAATTTTATCTGCAAAAGCAGGCAACAGAGCTATTGCTCCGCCAAACAAAACGGCAAACATATCTAGAGCAAAAGCACCTACTAATTCTTGAGTTTTAAAAACAAATTTTAAACCTTGTTTTATTTTATCAAAAATTCCCTCGGCATTATTTATTTTATTTACTGGCCTTGGTTTTATGCTCAAAAAAAACAAAATAGAAATACTTGCAAATATTATAACAATTAGTAGAGCTGGTAACATTCCAAAAAAACCGTAAACTAAACCACCAACGGCTGGCCCAATAACCACGCTAAGTCCAAAGGACAAACTGTTCCATACAGAAGAATAAATGTATAATTCTTTAGGCACCAATTGTGCTGCAAATGCCCCGTGCGAAGGTGCATAAAATCCTCTTACAATTCCGGTAATAAATATAACAAAATAGATGGGTAAAATTCCAAAGTTACCGTAGAAAAAATCTAAGTTAATGTATATAAATAACAAGGATAAGCAACACAATAGATATCCTATTGAACAAAGTACAATAATTTTTTTTCTTGAAAAATTATCTGCCGCAACACCTGCAAATATTGCAGTTACTAAAAAGGGAATAGCTTCTGAAATTCCTAATAAACCAAGAGAAAATTCATTTTTTGTTTTAGAGAACACCAGCCAAGAAACAAGCACAGCAAGGCTTCTTGTTGCAAAGGTTAGACAAAACCTACCACAAATAAAGTTTCGGTAATCTTTTATTCTTAAAACTCGGGTATCAGGTCTAAAAAGTGCCAGGCAATTGCGATTTAAAAATCAAAACCAAAATACGTATTTTTTACTTCTTCGTACTTTTCCTTATCAAACATAAAGAGTTGGGCTTGTTTGTGAGGAACTCCCTTTTGTTTTTCAATTAAAGGAATAAGTATTTTTTTATTTAATATTTTTCTTCTAAAATTTCTTTTGTCTAGCTCAGTTCCTAGAATAATTTCATACAATTTTTGAAGCTGACCTAAAGTAAATTTCTCTGGCAACAACTCAAAACCCAAGGGTTGAGATTGGAGTTTAGATTTAAGTGTTTCAAAGGCTTTATTTACAATATGATTATGGTCGAAAGCCAATGCAGGAATAGTTGTTATTGGATACCATTCTGCTTTTTTGGCAAACGAAGCCGCTGTAGGAGAATAGGCATCTAATTTTACCAACGAATAATATGCCACAGTAATAACTCTTGCCGTAGGTTCTTCTCTTATAGATTTAAGCCATTCTGTGTCTTGTTTTCTCTTTACTCTTTCGGGGTCTCCAAAGGCATAAAATTGTTCGAGGTAAATATTGGTTAGTCCGGTAAGTTCATACAACACCCTTTTTGCAGATTGGTCTAAGTTTTCATCGTCGCTAATTAAATTTCCGGGCAAAGAATAATTACGAATAGATAATCCACCTTCTACACTTAAATTTTCTCTTTCTATTAATAGTACCTTAAGTTCATCAAAATCAAAACCAAAAATCACACAATCAACAGAAACGTGTGGATTAAGCTTAGATTTATTTTTATCAATATTAGAATACAGCATTTTTTATTTTGATTTTTGTTTTACAAATAAACTAAAAATATAAGTTTATTTTTTAGTGTCGGGTACTTTTTTTTCAAAGAAATACAATTCTCCGCAAACTCTAATTTTATTTTCTTCAATAAAAATATTTACATCGTCAATTTTTGAATCAATTACTTTAATTGTACCATTGGGCAGTGCCAATTTCATTTCTTTTGCTGCAGTGGCAGGGCCATCAAAAACAAATCCTTGTTTAAAGTAATCTGCTAGTTGAATTTTTTTTATGGTAAATGATTTTCCAAGTATGGAGGCTCTTAAATGAACTATTGCATCTAATAGATTAATAGAAATTTCATTTTTCTTTTTATTGTAACTTACTACCATGGTTCCAATTACATGGTCAGAATACGTATCAAATCCTGTTTTTATTTCTACATCAGTTTCAAATATTGCCGAATCTTTTATCAATTCTATTTTAGTATTTTTTAATAGCCAAGTATAGCTACTTTTTATGAACATAATTTCATAAGTACCATCTCCGCTAATTTCACCAACCGTATTTATTAATTTATTTAAACCAGATTCGTGCAGAACAACAGTAAGATCATTTTCTTTTGAATTTGTATTTATTTGTGAAAATGCAGGAGAGAAAATTGAAGATAAAACTAGTGTACAAAAAAAAATTTTATAATTCATGTTGATTACTAAGCTATAATTTATAATTTTATGCAAATGTAATTATAGCAATATTAGTATGGAAAAATATAAAGACGCAAGAATATTTGATATCCTCGATAGATACATTCAAAAATTTCCCAAGCCCGATGCACTAAGTTCTAAGGTAAATGGAGAATGGAAAAAAATTTCTACCCAAGAATATTATGATCAAGTTCAATTTATGAGTTATGGTTTTCTTAAGCTTGGAATTGGCAAAGGCGATTGTATTGCTACAGTAAGTAACAACAGATATGAATGGAATTTTGTAGACATGGGAATGTTGCAAATTGGTGCTGTGCATGTTTCTATGTACCCTACAATTAGCTCTGCTGACTATAAGTATATTTTAAATGATTGCCAAGCAAAGTATATTATTGTTTCTGACGAAGAAATTTTAAAAAAGGTAGTTGCAATAAAAAATGAAGTGAATAGTTTAGTGGAGATTTATACTTTTAATGAGATTGCTGGCTACAAGCATTGGAGCGAAATAGCAGTTTTAGGGAAAAATAATCCTGAACCCGAAAAAGTTGCTGCGGCAAAAAAGGCAACAAAAGCTACTGATTTGGCTACATTAATTTATACCTCAGGAACTACTGGTGTTCCAAAGGGAGTAATGCTTTCGCACATGAATTTAATTAGTAATTGTATGGCTAGTGAACCTTGTGTTCCTGTAGATAATACTGCTACTGCTTTGTCTTTTTTGCCTCTTTGCCATGTTTACGAAAGAATGTTAGGTTATTTGTACCAGTATCTTGGAATTTCTATATACTATGCCGAAAGCATGGAAAAAATTGGTGACAACTTAAAAGAAGTAAAACCAAATTTATTTAGCACTGTTCCCAGATTATTAGAAAAAGTGTACGATAAAATTATGGCCAAAGGTCATGAACAAACAGGTATAAAAAGGGCTTTGTTTTTTTGGGCTGTTGATTTAGGATTAAAATACGAACATGCAAAAAAAAATGGGTGGTGGTATGAATTTCAATTGTCCATTGCCAACAAAATAATTTTTAATAAATGGCGAGAAGCTCTTGGCGGAAATGTTGAGCTGATTGTTTCTGGAAGTGCTCCATTGCAACCGCGTTTAGCCAGAGTTTTTTGGGCTGCACAAATTGCAGTGTTAGAAGGCTACGGGCTATCAGAAACATCTCCTGTAGTAAGCGTAAATACTAAATTGCCTAATGGAGCACAATTTGGAAGTGTTGGAAAAGTGATAGAAGATGTAACGGTGAAGATTGCCGAAGATGGAGAAATATTAGTAAAAGGACCAAACGTAATGATGGGTTATTATAAAAAACCTGAGGCTACCGCCGAAGTAATGATTGATGGGTGGTTTCATACCGGTGATATTGGAGAAATTGATGGAGAAGGATTTTTGAAAATTACAGATAGAAAAAAAGAAATTTTTAAAACTTCGGGTGGAAAATATGTAGCCCCACAGCCAATAGAAAACAAAATGAAAGAATCTATTTACATAGAACAATTTTGTGTGGTTGGAGCTGGGCAAAAATTTCCTGGCGGACTTGTTGTTCCAAATTTTATTTTTATGAAAGACTGGTTGCAAAAGCAGGGAATTAATGTAAATTCTAACGAAGAGATTATTAAAAATCAAAAAGTAATTGATTTGTTAAACGCAGAAGTAAATAAATACAATGAGAATTTTGGCCACGTTGAACAGATAAAAAAAATAGTTTTATTGCCAGCTGAATTTTCTATTTTAGGAGGAGAGTTAACTCCAACGTTAAAATTTAAAAGAAAAATTATTTCTGAGAAATACCAAAAAGAAATAGACAGTATGTATGTTTAGCAAAAAAATGTAGGTAAAAAGTTTTGGTAAACAATTAATGAGAGCATTGTTATTTATTACTTTTTTTTTAGGCTTTTTAAACAGCATTTTTTCGCAAGCAATTGAAAACCCTTTGGAGAGTTTAAAAAAAGAAAGAGAGTTTATTTATGGAATAGACAATAGAAGAACTCATTTGTATGGAGATCCGGCCTTGATTTATGGGATTTTTGTGGGATTTGGGTTTAACGGAAATTTAAGGTTTAAAACTGGAGTAAGCGGTACTCCATTTAGGGTTATACACTATAAGCAAGGCTCTAAGCAATGGCAAGAAAATAGGTTGTTTTTTATTACAGTGGGAGAAGAATTTGATTTTTTAATTGTAAAACGATTCAGACTTACTACTTATTTGCAAGGAGGAATTGGCTACAATTACACTAAAAATTATGACTTAAAATATTTACCTGTAACTACTAAAAGAACTTTGATTATTCCTTTTGAAACTGGATTAAACACCAACTATAGTATAAATCATTGGCTAAGGTTAGTTATTGGTGGAGGCTGGCGATTTGTTGAACCCAATCCATCTAATGAATTGAGTGGATACTATTTAAAATTTGGCTTGAATATAAACAGCAAAAAATTATGGCGAGAGCTAAAAAAATCTGATTTAAAGGTAACAAAGAAAAATCCTTATTGATAAAATAAAGAACAAGCAAATTTTTTTATTGCTCACAAGATGTTTGTAGTATATTTTAACGAACAAAATACACCTATAATCAACAAAAAAACTGTGGTTTTAACTTGCAAAAAAAATTGAGAATTTACAAATAGTGAAGGATGCTTTAAACATAAGTAAAACAAGCTGTAGTAGCAGTTTATTTAAAAGCGTGAAGCTAGAAACCTACAGGATTTATTTTCAATTCTTAAACAGTGTTAGCTTAAAAGAGTAAAGTTTGTTTTAGTTTAATCGCCAATCTAAAAAACGTTAAACAATTACTTTTAAATTTTTCTATTGACAAGAAGGAATAGAACTATCTTACAATAAATTTTTTTGTGGTTGTAAAATTTCCAGATACAATTTGGGCAAAATACAAACCCTCATTTAACTCATTTATGCTTAACGATTTTAAAGAATTATTGGTTTGATTTAGGTAAGAAAATAATTGTTTGCCCGATAGATCATAAATAAAAACATTGGTGTTATTTGAATCAGCAAAGTTGCCAATTATTGAAATTGAATGTGGAGTGTTAGTTAATGTTATATGATTAAATTTATCTTTATTTTTAACAGAGGTTAAATCCTGTGGTGGAGATAAAATCCAATTTACAATTGCAGGATCGTTTGGGAGTGTTTGGCTAAAATAATGTGCCACCCAATTTCCTTGCTCATCAATTAAAAATTTATTAAAATTCCATGAAACGGAAACATCTTGCACACCATTTAAATCTGATCGTTGAAGCCATTTATATACTGGTAAAGTATCTCCAACAACAATATCAACTCTAGACATCATTTGAAATGTAACATTGTAAGTGTTTGTGCAAAACTCGTTGATGAGAGAATCGCTGTTGGGGTCTTGATTTCCAAAATTATTACACGGGAATCCAATTATTTCAAAATTATTGGATTGGTATTGCAAGTACAATTGTTCTAGCTGGGCAAATTGAGGTGTATATCCGCAAAAGCTTGCTGTATTAACTACCATTACTTTTTTACCGTAGAAATTTGACAATGAAATTGTGTCACCCAAAATTGTTTCAGCTGAATAACTGTGAAAATTTTGTTGTGCAGATGTTTTGTTAATTGTTGAAAAGAATACACTAAAAAAGAGAAATGTTAGTTTGTATTTCATGCTACATTTTTTTTGCCTTTATCCAAAAGAATCCATTAAATTCTTCTTTCGCAATTGTTTCAAATCCATGTTTTTTCAGACCAGTTTCAATTGGTTCAATGGTTTCGAAATGCCAAGTGTGATCGTCTGTTCCAACTTTATATTTTCTGTAATACAAATACCTAGATACTCTCTCCCAAAAGGAAAAGCTCAATAGTTTTGAAGAAGTTCTTACTTTTTGAATTCGTTCTGAAGCAGGAACATCAAGATGACTAGAAATAAAAATTGTTCCTCCCGGTTTTAAAACTCTGTGTGCCTCTGCCATAAAGTCTTCGTAACTCTTAAAATGGTCTATAGACGAGAGACTCATTACCACATCGGCAATCTCATTTTTAAAAGGAAGCTTTTCTGCATAAGATAAAACATGACCCATCTTTAATTTTGAAAGCAATGGATACACTCTCAAAAACTGGTCGTGCAGTAATCTTAAATTTGGATCGGCTAAATAATAGGTTATGGTAGAAGGATTTCTGAACAAAGAGCAAAAAGCGTGACCTGTTCCACCGCCAATGTCAATTACTTTGGCATTTTTTAAATCTGCCATACCGGATTTTTCCCCAATATAATGCAATACTGGAGTAGAGTTCAACAATGTGTAAACCGTTAAAGATTTATGGTAATTTAAAAATGCAGCATTTTGTTTTGCCCACTCGTCTCCTTTTTGTTCAAATTCATTCTTACAAAAATCAACAACATCGTTTTTTATAAAATACTCGGTGTTTGTTTTCTCACAAACAAGTTTATTGTCTTTTAAAACAAGGTTCCCACCTTTTTCTGCAATTGAAGCCAAGTCGCTCATCAACTCTTTTACAGGAATTCTGTTCTGCTCAAAAAGTTCCGCAGGTTCGTAGATGTTTCTTTCTTTTTTTAAAAGGTGTATTTGTAAATCTAAAAAATTCATAATTAATAATTTACCATTTTCTGCTTTCCAATTTTAGTTGGGTGAGCAAAATAAAAATTGCATTAAAACTAATAAAAAATATTATATCTCTGGAATCAATAACGCCTCTGCTCATTGAAAGATAATGAGAGTTTAAACTAAATTCTAATAGAATCCAATCTATAGAATTAAACAAAGGAATGCTTGCAATTGATTCTATGCCGCTTAAAAAAAAGAAAGACAGAAAAACACCAATTAAAAAAGAAATTATTTGACTGTCGCTAAGTATGGATGCAAAAATTCCAACAGAAACAAAAGCCGAACCAAGCATTACTAAACCTATGTAAGATCCATTTGTAGAGCCAATATCAATATTTCCTACCGGATTACCTAGCTTATAAACAGAATAATAATATACAAAACTCGGTATTAGTGCTATTAGAAGCAAAACAAAACCGGCAAGGTATTTTGCCAAAATTATTTGAAACTCCGATAAAGGTTTGGTCAATAAAAACTCAATTGTTCCTGACTTTTTTTCTTCGCTAAACGATTTCATTGTTATTGCAGGCACCAAAAAAATATACAAATAAGGTGTTATGGAAAACAAGCCGTCAATGCCAGCGTACTGATTCATTAATATGTTTGGTTCACCGGGAAATACCCATAAAAACAATCCCATCATCAGTAAAAAAACTACAATAACAACGTAACCAATTAATGAATTAAGAAAGGATGAAAGTTCTTTTTTTAGTAATGCTATCATAATAAGTGATGCAAAATAAATATAAAAATATTAAGCATTGAGTCTTTTTGTTGCTAAATTATCTATTGTAGAAAAAAATTGCTGAGGATTTAAGGTTCTCCAATTTATTAAATCGAACTCACCACCAAATAAAAAGTAATAATCTATGTTACTTTTTTTGAACTCATTTAATACGTGTTCTCTGAAATTTACTAGGCAAATCCAGCCGTTGTCAACATCTTCGAACCACTCCTCGTAATAGCTATCGTCGCTGCTGTGAAAATTAAGTACATTCTCTCCTATTAAAATAAACTTATTTACTCCTTCTGACAATAAAATATCTGCAATTTCTCTTTTTAAAAACATAATGTCGTTATTTATTGCATCGTTCCATTCTCCTAACATTTCAATTATTGTAAAACCAGCATTGTAATCGGTATAAATAATTTTTATAAATAATGTTTCAGATCCTATTTCATCCCATTGTGGATGAATAACGTAATTGTAGATCGTGTTGGTAAATTCAAATTCACTGTATTCTCTTCCAAAAAAGGGAGATAACTCATCGGACGCTGCATCGTATAAATTTTTCCAGCTGTAAAATGGCTCAATTTCGTGCATATTTATTTATCTTTTATTGAATCTATTGCATTTCTTACATTGCCTTTTTCTTCTAACAATTTTTTTGCAGTGTTATAATCTAAATTTAATTCTTCCATAATCATTTTTACTCCCCTGTCTATTAGCTTATTGTTTGCCATTTGCATGTCAACCATTTTATTCCCTTTTACTCTTCCAAACTTTATCATTGCTGAAGTTGATAGCATATTTAAAACCAATTTTTGAGCAGTACCTGATTTTAGTCTAGTGCTTCCAGTAACGAATTCTGGACCAACCAAAACTTCTACGGGAAAGTCGACCAACGCTGCTAACTCTGATGATGAATTGCAAGTGATGCAAGCAGTTTGAATAAAGTTTTTTTTGCATTCTTTAATTGCCCCAACCACATAAGGAGTGCTCCCTGATGCTGCAATACCAACAACAATATCTTTAGTTGAAATATTAAATTTTTGTAAGTCACTCCAACCTAAATCAGTATTGTCTTCGGCAAATTCAACTGCCTTTCTAATTGCAGAATCACCACCGGCAATTAAACCAATAACTAAACCTTGTTCCACCCCAAACGTAGGCGGACATTCGCTTGCATCTAAAATTCCTAATCTTCCACTTGTACCGGCACCAATGTAAAACAGTCTTCCTCCTAAATTTATTTTAGTAGAAATAGCGGTAGCTAATTTTGCAATTTGTGGCAAACACTTTTCTACCTCTATAGCCACCTTTTTATCTTCTTGGTTCATGCTAAATAGAATTTCTTCTATTTCCATTTGGTCAATATTATTGTAAAAAGAAGTTTTTTCGGTGAGTTTCATTTTATATATATTTACGCAAAAGTATTTATTGCAATTTAAATCGGTTGATTAATTCAAAAAAAAATATCAAAAATAAATTTGTTTTCAGATTTACAATACTATTGTTGATGCAGTTCTTTGTTCTGAAAAGCCAAGGGCAATCAGATACACTTGTAATAAACAATTATCTTGATTCGGCGAAATCTTTGGCGAACCAAGAAAAATTTGTATCATCATTTTTATATGCCACGAAATCAATAGCACTCTCAAAAAAAATTAATAATGCTAAATTTTTAGGTAAAAGTTATTTACTAAGAGCTTGGATAAACGAAAAACAAGGAAAAATAAAAGATGCAAGTATCGATTACGAAAACGCAATTAATAATTTAAGTGCTATTAATGATACAGAATTACTCGCAGATGCTTATAACACAGCAGGTCATTTATTTGGACAAAGAGGAAAATCGGCAAAAGGACTCACCTATTTATTAAAAGGATTACGAATTGTAAAAGGAACAAAGAACATTGAACTCCATTCAAAAATACTATCAAATATTGCAATAATTTATTTCTATTGTTATAACTACGAAAGTGCAAAAAAGTATCTTCAACAGTCCATAGCCTTGATGGAAAAAAGCAAAAAGCAAAATCAATTGGCACATTTATATGGGAACCTAGCTATGGTTTACAAACAAACCAATATTGATTCGTTGGCACTACTAAATTATAATAAGGCCCTAAAAATATGTGAAATAGAAAATGATTTAGAATGTGTTGCCAAAGCATACAATAATATGGGAGTTTTTTTTCAGGATAAAAAGCAATTTAACCCTGCATTGTACTATTTTAAGAAATCATTAGAGATAGCTGAAGAAAACAAACTTGTTAATGTTTCATTGATTTCGGCATATAACATAGGTAAAGTTTATTACAACTTAAATAAAAACGATTCCATAAAATATTTTGCCGACATTACATTAAATGGTGCAAAGGTTACTAAATCATTTGAAGATTATGCCTGCGCCTATGAATTGTATTATAAATATTTTGAAAACAAACAAAATTATGAAAATGCACTCGAATACTTTAAGCTTTATAAAATTGAACGTGATTCCATCCTAATGAATTCAAATAGCCAAACAATTTATAATGTAGAGCTAAAAAATGAATTTGAACAAATTGAATCGGAGCGATTAATTCAAGAGCAGAAAAACAAAACGAAATGGAATTTAGATTTACAACAAAAAGAATTTGAGAACAAATTTTTTCTACTTTTTTCATTGAGTCTATCCTTGTTTTGTGGAATGCTGTTTTTTTATTTTAAAAAGGCAAAAAAAGACAATGAAAAAATAACAAATACCAACAACGAACTACAAGAAATAAACAGAGAAAAAGATGCATTGATGGGAATTGTTGCACACGATTTAAGAACGCCTATTTCTCAAATAAAAGGCTTGGTTAAATTGTTAGAAATGGAACTAAATGTTTCTAGCAATCAAATAGAAATTATAGAGAATTTAAATAAAGCTATAACACATGGCGATGTTCTAATTTTAGAATTATTAGAATTGAATAATATTGAAAATCAGAATAATACTGAATTTGAACCTATTGAAATTAAAAAAGTACTTAACGAGTCAATTAATCAATTTGCAATGGAGCTGAAGAAAAAACAGTTAACTTTAATATCAAGTATTGATAAAGACGTTAATGTTTTGTGCAGAGAAGATTGGTTGTATAGAATTTTTAATAATTTTTTTAGTAATGCAATAAAGTTCTCTCCTTTTAATAAAACAATAGAAATAAAAATGAATTTAATTGAGAATAATTCTAAAGTTGAAGTTGTATTTATCGATCAAGGTGCAGGTATTTCGGAAAACGAAATTCCATTATTGTTTAAAAAATTTCAACGCCTTAGTAATAAACCCACTGGTGACGAAACCTCAACAGGGCTTGGTTTATTTATTACCAAAGTAATTGCCGACAAATGCAATGCAAAGCTATTTTGCGAATCAACTGTAGGCGTTGGAACAATTTTTAAAGTTGTTTTTGATGTATATAAGATTTAGTAATTATTGTTCTTAGGCCATTAAGCCCTGCTAGTTTTTATTTGTCATACACTGGAGAAATAAACATGTGTTTTTTAACAGCAATGTTTGGGTTGTTCCGTCAGCATTTCCGCCCATAATACTGAATATAAATTTATACCAAGAGGAACACCAAGAATTAGAAACAGACAA
>JBAXQC010000052.1:0-19144 GCA_037131955.1 Bacteroidota bacterium | reverse complement strand
GAACAAGCCGATTATATTGGTGTAACAGTTGCGGGCCCGTTCAAAAGCGAAATGTATAGATACTAAGGATTATACACTATTAAAAAAAAGGCTGTGGAATTTTTTCTACAGCCTTTTTTATTCACTTGTTTTAACCAATTAATGATTTAATCCAACACCAATTAGTTGTGCTTAGAATAACTTAGCTTTGATTAATTATCAATTCCTAGAATTTGAAAAGCTTGTGCAAATGGCCTTGACTTTATTGTATGAATGTTAGTTCAATAATTACACCATTTGACGAAGTTTTTTTGAAATTTGGCAATTGATAGCCTGAAGAAAAGATTAATTTTTTAGT
Organism: Bacteroidota bacterium; assembly: GCA_037131955.1. Lineage (GTDB taxonomy): Bacteria > Bacteroidota > Bacteroidia > UBA4408 > UBA4408 > CAIMMJ01. Next base: position 18,807 of record JBAXQC010000052.1, on the reverse strand, counting down.
GAGCTTGTAGGCACCTCCAACTATTAAATTACTCATTGGACTATTGCCGGTTAAGAAATCTGCCTGAAGAAACAATTTATCTTTGATTATTTGATATTCAAAACCAAACTGAAATCCAAAATCTAAAACATTGTTATAAATTCTATCTACTTTCCCAAAATAATTATCATTTCCATAATAAATTCCGGCAACAAAGGTTGTTTTTTTTATCACTAATTTATTGTTAACGTATGTATAAAACTCAAAATTTGAAAGTTCAGACGGAAACAATATTTGCCCTCCAATTGCCAAACTATAGCGGTTAATCTTCATTATCCGTTTTTGCATATTAATTCCTAAAGTTGGATAAATGGGCTGTTCATTTTTTTTATTTGCAACAAAGCCTTTTTGATTATGGTCATAGGTGATACCCAAAACATTTACCCCAATTTCATAATCTTTACCCAATCCAAAGCAAAAGGTAGAGTTGCTTGAAATATTTGATGGATAAAAATTTATTTGCTCTTGAAAAAACACTTTATTTTTTTCAGTTATTTCAGAACTTGGAACATTAAAAAAATTTTGTTGGCCAAAAATTTTAATACATGAAAAACAGAGTATGGTCAAAAAAAAATATTTCTTCTTCATTTTATCTTTATTAATTGATGCTTTTTTTAATTGCCAACAACAAATTAAAAGACTAATACATATTCATAGATTATATTATTTGAAATAAAACTCGTTTATGTATTTTGCACGATTATAAAATAAATAGGCATACCAATTGTAATATTTATTGGAAAAGTAACTGCTAATGCCATTGGCAAAAAAAGACCGGGGTCGGCTTTAGGTACGGAAATTTTCATAGCAGCAGGCACTGCAATATAAGAGGCACTTGCTGCAAGAATTGCAAAAATAAATCTATTGGCAATGTCCTGGGTTACAAACGAGCTCATCATCGCAATGATACTACCGTTGATTAATGGAATTAATATTGCAAATGCAAAAGGAAACCAACCGTATGAGAAAAATGCTTTAACTTTTTTTCCACTGGTAATACCCATATCTAATAGAAATATAGCAAGAAAACCCTTAAAAAGATCATTAGTAAATGGTTTTATTCCTTCTGCTTGTTTGGCATTGGCAAGGAATCCAATAACTAAACTACCAAGAATTAGTAATACACTTCCATTTGTAAATGAATGAGTAATGGCTGTACTTTTTTTAATTTTTTCATCTGCTTCTTTGTTAAAGATCGAGATAAGTAAAAGACCCATTATAATAGCTGGAGATTCCATCATGGCCATTATAGCAACCATGTGTCCATGTAGAACTAATTGTTGAGATTCTAGGTAAGAAACAGCTGTTACAAACGTAACTGCACTTACAGAACCATAAGCAGCAGCTATTGCTCCTGCATCATAAATGGTTAATTTTCTTTTTAAAACAAAAAATGTATAAAGTGGGATAGTTAATGATATGAAGATGCCGAATAGCATTGACCACCCAATTTCACTGGTAAATGCCTCGTGAGACAATTCTTGTCCGCCCTTAAAACCTATGGCAAACAACAGATACAACGAAATGAACTTTGAGGAGTTTTGTGGAATTTCTAAATCACTTTTTACATAAACTGCAACCATTCCTAAAACAAAGAATAATAATGCAGGATTGGTTAGGTTTTCTATTAATAAATTAAAATTCATAGTTTCTTTTTTCTGCAGTTTTTAATAGTTTTATACATTTATTTAATCTACAAATTCTAACTTTCCTGTTAACAAAGAATAATATGCACCAACTATTTTTATCTCTCCATTATTTTCCATTTCTCTTAAAATTTCACTCTTAGTTCTTATGTTGGAGAGTGCATGCCGTATATTGTTTTTATTAACAGTTTTTACATAATCATCATTTTTTGTTGATTTTTCTCCTTCATAGTTTTGACTCATTTTAACAGCAGGCTTAATATTCGCCAACATGGATGTAAGGTTTCCTAAATGTACATCATCAATTGCTCCTTTTATGGCGCCACAATGTTGATGCCCCATGACTATTATTAGTTTTGCGCCGGCGACTTTGCAAGCAAATTCCATGCTCCCTAAAAGGTCTGTATTTACAAAGTTTCCAGCAACTCTTCCTACAAAAACATCTCCAAGACCTTGGTCAAAGACATCTTCCACAGGCACCCTGCTATCTACACAACTTAAAACGATTGCTTTTGGAAATTGTCCGCCAGTTACTACTTTTCTAATTTCTTTTGAGTGTTCACGTTGAGTAACATTGCCTGTATTAAACCGTTGATTTCCATCTATAAACTCTTGTAATACTTGCTCTGGTTTTAATGACTCTTGCTCAGCTTTGGTTGTAACATGCTTATTAAAAGAAACAACTTTTTCTTGTTTTAAATTAGAAGTTACTTTTTCATTTTTAATTTTTGAATCACAAGAATTAAATAATTGCATTGCAATAGTAATTGTAGCAATTTTTATAAAAGATTTAGACATAGGTTGTTATTATTAGTTTAAAAACGGTGCAAAACTCTTAATTTTAATTCATATAATAATATTTATATTTATAATGTAATTCATAAAATATATTTATGTATTTTGTATTTTAAAACTCAAACTATAACTTAAACAGAATTAATATTAAGCTACTTTTTAATCATTTACATACATTTTATGTTCGGTTGGTTGTTATCTCCACCCGCCTCCTAAAGCTCTATAAATATTAACCATAGCATTCATTTCTTGTTTTTTTGTTTCTATTAGCTCAAATTTTGCTTCTAAAGCATCCCTTTGTGTTAATAATACTTCCATATAATCGGCTCTAGCAGATTTAAATAGGTTATTAGAAATATCTATAGACTTAGTTAAAGCATCTACTTGTTTATTTTTTAAATCGTAGCTTTTTTTCAAGTTGCCAATATTGGATAGTTGATTAACAACTTCTATATGTGCTCTTAAAATGGCACGCTCATAGTTATAAACGGCCTGTATTTGTCTTGCATTTGCTGAATAAAAATTTGCTTTAATAGCATTTCTATTAATTAATGGCGCAACTAAATCTCCTGCTAAATTATACATTAACGATAGAGGAGTTTGAATTAAATATTGAGGATTAAAAGAACGGTAGCCAGCACCAGCAGTAATTACAAATGAAGGGTAAAACTCTGCTTTTGCTACCCTTACGTCTAATTTTGCAGCCATCAAGGCTTGTTCTGCTTGCTTAACATCTGTTCGATTTGAGAGTAATTGTGACGGTATTCCTGAATGAATACTATCAATTTTTAAATCAGTAAAATCATTTGATTTTCTTGCTACCGTTTGAGGAAATCTACCAACCAAAAAATTAATTCGATTTTCGGTTTCAGTAATTTGTTGCATGATATAATATTGGCGACTTTGAGTTTTTAAAACCTCAGCTTCAAATCTTCGTACAGCTAATTCCGTTACTCTGGTAGATTGCTTTTCTAATTTAACTATTTCAAATGAACTTTGATACAATTCAATGCTTTTCTTTAAAATATCTAACTGATTGTCTAATGCTACTAATTCGTAGTAAGAATTAGCAATCTCAGAGATTAAATTAGTTACCATAAAGTTTTTTCCTTCATTGGTTGATAGATATTTGTATTGTGCCGATTTTTTAGCATTACGTAGTTTTTTCCATATATCTATTTCCCATGAGATGTTTGCTCCTAATGCATAATTCTGCAATGGATCTGGAAAAGCTTTTCCGGGCTTGATTTCGTTGTTAGCATCACTTGCACCTTGACTTGTATATCTTCCAACTTTTTCAAAGCCTGCGCCTAAACCAGCATTCATAAAAGGTAAAAAAGCTCCTCGCCTTGCCCTTACTTCGTTTTTTGCAATTTGAACTTCTTGCAAAACAATATTTAGTTCCTGATTTTTGTTCAAAGCTGAATCAATTAAAACAGAAAGATTGTGGTCTTTAAAGAACTCTTTCCACTTAATTGTGGCTGTGTTAATACTATCCGATGAGTTATTAAAATTAGCAGGTACTGATTTATTTTCTGATTTATTAATAATGGCTAAGTTTTTACACGCCATTAATGTAAATAGCATGCAAGAAAATGCTATGTATTTATATGCTTTATTTTTAGTTATTTCCATTATCTTCTGTTTGTGGGAAATTATCAATATTATGAACAAAGTCTTCGCTTAATGAAGTGTCGTCTTCATTTTTAATTAGTTTTCGTCCTTGAGCCCATGAAGCAAAAACAAAATATAAACCGGGAACTACTATTACCCCAAAAACGGTACCGAAAATCATACCACCAATAGCCGAGGAACCAATGGTGCGGTTGCTTATTGCTCCTGCACCGTGTGCAAAAATTAAAGGTATTAATCCTGCAATAAATGCAAATGAAGTCATTAGGATAGGACGAAAACGTACTTTGGAACCTTCTATTGCTGCTTCAATTACACTAGCTCCTTTGCGTTGTTTTTGAATAGCAAATTCAACAATTAATACTGCATTCTTACCCAACAAGCCAACCAGCATAACAAGCGCAACCTGAGCATAAATATCGTTTGCAAGTCCCATGCCTTTTATAAGTAAGAATGAACCAAAAACACCTGCTGGTAAAGAAAGAATTACAACTAATGGAATAATAAAACTTTCATATTGGGCAGCCAAAACAAAGTATACAAATACTAATACAATTAAGAATATATAAATTGATTCGTTGCCACGTTTTGTTTCGTCGTAAGATAGCGCTGACCAATCAATGTCAAATCCATGTGGTAAAGTTTTTGCCGCTACTTCTTGCACTGCTTTAATTGCTTCTCCGCTACTGTATCCTTCTGCCGGTCCTCCTCTAATTGCTGCGGTATTGTACATGTTGTATCGGTTAATTTCGTTTGCCCCTTGTTTTTTGGTAATTTTCATAAATGCAGAAAAAGGAACCATTTCATCTCTATCATTTTTTACATAAAGTTTCATAATGTCCGAAGGTAGCCTTCGATATTCTGGAGCCGCTTGTACAAATACTTTAAAAAAACGTTGATATTTTATAAACCCAAGTTCGTAAGTACTTCCTATCAAAATAGACAATGTATTCATTGCATTTCCAATTGTTACACCTTTTTGCATAGCGGCCTGATTGTCAAATTCTATTTCATACTGAGGATAATTTGCACTAAAGAATGTGAACAAACCAGTTAATTCTTTTCGCTTTTTCATTTCATTAATAAAATCAGTAGTAACTTTTTCTAATTGTTTGTAATTTCCGCTATTAGTTTTATCTAAAAGCTGCAAAGAAAAACCGCCAGCCGCTCCAAATCCGGGTACAGCAGGAGGATCAAAAAATTCAATAGTAGCACCGGGTATTGATTTAGCTTTTTGTTCCAACTCTTCAATAATTTGATGGATACTTTTTGATCTTTCTGACCAAGGTTTTAGGTTGATAAGACATGTTCCTGCATTTGAACCTCTTCCTTCTGTCAATACTTCATATCCAGCTATTGATGAAACTGATTTTACGCCATCAACGGTATTTATAATTTTTACTAATTTTTCAGATAAGTCGTTTGTTCTTTCTAGAGTTGAACCCGGAGGAGTTTGAATAATAGCATAAAGCATTCCTTGATCTTCACTTGGAATAAATCCTGATGGTAAGTTGTTACTGATTAAAAAAATTCCTAAGCAAAATGCAATAAACAAGCCTAGTGTAACAAGTTTTTTGTGGGCAACTAACTTTAATAACCAAACATATTTATCAGTAACTCTTTCAAACCACCTATTAAAACCATCTATAAATCTATTCATTATTGATTTTTTTCTTGGTTTGTCATGATTATTTTTCATAATCATTGCACAAAGTACAGGTGTTAGGGTAAGTGCAACTATACCAGATAGAACAATAGAAGCAGCCATGGTAATAGAAAATTGCCGATAGAAAGTGCCAACTGGTCCAGACATAAATGAAACGGGCACAAATACTGATACCATTAATAAAGTTATAGCTATTACAGCTCCACTAATTTCTCCTATAACTTTTCTTACTGCATTATACGGTGTTATGTGAGGTTCTTCTTCAAACTTTGCGTGAACAGCTTCCACTACTACAATTGCATTATCCACCACTATTCCTATTGCAAGAACAAGAGCAAACAAAGTAACCATGTTTATTGTAAGACCAAACATCTGCATAAAGAAAAATGCACCAATTAATGAAACAGGAACCGCCAAAATTGGAATTAATGTAGAGCGCCAGTCGCCGAGGAAAATAAACACTACAAGTGCCACCAAAATAAATGCATCTCTTAAAGTATGCAACACATTATCAATTGAAGCATCAAGAAAATTGGAAACATCATAACTTATTTCATACTCCATTCCTGGAGGGAAAGACTTCTTTAATTCTTCAAGTTTGGCTTTTACTTTTCCTATAACTTCAGTGGCGTTGCTTCCGTATGTTTGTTTCAGTACCAATGCAGCCGATGGATTTCCATTCATACTGGAATATATGTCATAATATTCGCTGCCTAACGAAACAGTGGCAACATCCTTTAAACGCAAATTTTCGCCATTGGAATTGGCTCTAATAATAATATTATTATACTGTTCTGGATCATTAAACCTGTCTTTATAGGTCAATACATACTCTAGTGCTTCTGCTTGTTTGCTATCACCTCTGCCTATTCGGCCAGCCTTACCAATTATACTTTGATCGTTTAGTGCTTCCATTACCTCATCGGGCGAAACTTTGTAAGCTCTCATACGATCTGGATTTAGCCAAATTCTCATAGCATATTGTCTACTACCCAAGATTCTTACTTGCCCAATTCCATTTAATCGCTGCAATTCAGGCACCATATTTACACCAGCATAGTTAAATAAAAATTTCATGTTGGCATTTTTATCTTTGCTGTAAAGATTTACATACATCAACATACTTGGAATTACTGGTGTAATAACTACCCCTTCTCTTTGAACCAAGGTTGGCAGCCTATTTGTAACCTGCTGCACACGGTTAGACACTTGTACTAACGCCTGATTTATATCTGTTCCAGGATTAAATACAACTTGAATGTTTGCTTCTCCTGCACTTGTTGCATCAGATGTCATATATCTCATTCCCCAAGCCCCATTAATTGATTGTTCTAATGGAATGATAACCGACTCTGCTAATGATTTGGCGCTTGCTCCGGGGTAGGAGGCACTTACCATTACAACAGGAGGAGCAACTTCGGGAAATTGCGATGTAGGCAAAGTATTAATAGAAAGTATACCTATGAATATTAACACCAGTGAAATTACTATTGCAAATACAGGTCTTTTAATAAATTTACTGAACATTATTTTTTTATTTAAGGGTTAAATTATTCAACATACACCTTTAACTTGGGAAGTACGGTTTTTGGGGATTCGTATGTATACTCTATCTTATCATTGTCTTTTACTTTTCTGATACCTTCTAGAAGTATTTTATCGTTTTCATTTAAACCACTTTTTAATACATATAAATCAGGCATTTCCGAAGCAATTACAATTTCTTTTGAATGAACAGTATTGTTTTTATCTACTACAAAAACATATTTCTTTTCTAATACTTCGTAGGTTGATTTTTGTGGAATAATAATGGCATTCTTGAGAAATATGGTCATTTCTATATTTCCGGTTTCTCCATGCCTTAGAAGTTTCTCAGGATTTGGGAAAGTTGCCCTAAATGCAATGTTTCCGGTTTCATTGTTAAAATCGGCTTCAATGGTTTTTACCACTCCAGAATATTTAAACAATTGATTATTGGCCAATAAAAGATTTACTTTATTTAGATTTTCCTCGGCTGCGTTTGATTTGTAATTCAAATATTCAGCTTCTGGCAAATTAAAATAAACCCACATTTCGCTGTTGTCTGAAAGCGTTGTAAGTAAATCTCCTTCATTTACTAAACTTCCTAATCTTACATGAAAAAGGTCCATGATGCCGTCGAAAGGTGCTTTAATTTCTGTAAATTGTAAATGGGTTTGTGCCAGTGATAATTCAGCTTTTGCTTTGTCTAATTTTGCTTTGGCTAAGGCCAATTCATTGGGTGAAACTACATTCTTATCCGAAAGTTGTTTTGTGTTTTGATACTCTATTTCTGCAAAGTTAGCTTCTGCTTGTGCTTTTTGCATTTCGGCATTGTATATCAAAGGCATAATTTGAAACATTGTTTGTCCCTTCTTTACATACTGACCTTCATCCACATAAATATTTTGAAGATAGCCTTTTTCTAGCGCTCTTACTTCTATGTGTTGAATAGCATGAATTTGGCTTACGTATTCTTTAATTATGGTTGTGTCTATTTTTAAAGGACTTGTAACTAAGAATTTTGTTTCTTCTTCCTTTTCTTCTTTTTTTGAGCTGCAACCGGTAATATATAGTGAACAGCTTAAGGCCACGAACATGAAAAGTTTATTCATTTTTATTGTAATAAAATTTAAAAATTATTTTTTGGGTAATCTAAAGTAATTGCAAAGGGTTTATTTGCAACATTGGAATATTAGTAAAAAGTGGGATTGAGTCAGAATTTTTTGCTAATACCTATGTTTTAGTAATGATTTTGGATATCAAATCCTGAATACTTGGTAGGAAATGTAGAGATGTAATTTAGAAAAAATAGAAGGGTAAACAATACCAAAAACATTTCTATTGGAATTATTGCCTACAAAATTGATTAATGAAAAAATAGTGGTTTGATGATCTAATTTAAAACTCTTTTTTGAGCAAGAAAAATCATCTTCATTCTCAATTTCAAAAAGCGATATATTTATACCACTATTATTTGTTAGAGGTTTATTTGGGGTATTCTTTAGTAGAAAAGGTGTATTATTTTTTAATTTACCTGTTGTATTTTTTTCTGCTGCTTTAAAATTTATAGATTTCAGAGAAAAAATACTATCATTTTTCAACGGAACAAAAATAAATTGTGAAACAAGTAGAATAAAAAATACAAGCAAGGGTAGCTTGTATCTTAGTTTTTGCAATATATTTTTCCTTGTATAAATCATTTTTAAATGCCTAATTATTTTAATTTAATGTGTTATTAAAACATGATTAGGTTTAAATATATTTTGCAAAGTAAACGAATGTAATAAAAGTTTATACTTATTGTAATCAATCTAGACTAAACAATTTTTGTTTTACCAAAAAACTTAGGCTACAAACTCACTTAAGTTAGATTAATTATAATTAAAAAACTAATTGCAAAAAACAAGCCAAATTTTATCTTTTCATTATTATTATTTTCATTTTATTTGTAATCAGTACTTTAAATATATGAGAGTGTACAATATAAAATTAAATAATTTAAAATACTATCCTTAAAAGTAAACTGATTGAAATATTTTACTTGAATAACTTATGTTTTACTTGGTAATTTTTTAATTAAAAAATTAATGTCATGGATTGCAAACTTCGCAATACATGGGGTCTTCTTTGTGTTTGCCTTTTGGAAATTTTTCTTCTTTAATAAAAAAACAATTTTTGCAGGTATAAATATAACTAAGAGTGCTCTGAGTTGGGAAATTGCATTGGTTGCAGGGTAGTCCTTTTTTTGTGTTTGTAATTTCAAAGCCCGGCATGCTGCAATTAGGGCAAAGAGAATTTATTTTTTCTACTAGCTTTATTGCAGCCCTTTCAATTACTTTCATTCTGGAAGGGTTATACATTGCTCTCATATCTGTTTCGATAAAAGCGCTTCCAAAATTAGAGATAAAATAATTAAACGCTGTGTTTAGTTTTTCTATGTTTGTTATTCCTTTTATTATTTGAGTAAAATCATCTTTGGCTGGTCTAATTATTAAACCGTGTGAGGGGAAATTTGCTTTTGCGGAAAATTCATTGAGTTCCTGTTTTGTTTTAATTGATGCGGAATTAAAATTTGTTTCAGTGCTTAGTTCTCTTGCTATAATTTCTACACTGTTTTTCTTATCAATAAACAACAAGAGTTCATCATTAGCAGGTATAAAATACAAACTAGGGTGTGGGCCAAAAGAACCTTCACTTGCTATGGCTAAATCGCAATTATTTATTTCCATTGCCAGAAGGCATTTGTTTTTTACGGTTGTTAATGGATCGTATTTTCTCTCTACTTCGCCAGTAAATGTTCCCAGTTCATCTGTATCAAAATTTGATGCAACAAAGCAATTGACTCCCAATTCTTTTTCTAGAATGGGAGCAATTACTTTTTCTTTTTCATGTTTGGTTGCAACTACCAAACTTCTTCCGTTGAACATGGTTCGATTTTATTCCAAAGCTAATACGGATAGCCAACTTTTGAGAACGTATAAATACACTTTTGATATTTCTAACAAATAATAAACTACGAAATAAATAACTTATTAGGTGTTACTTGAAAAAACCATTGAAGTGAATTTTATTTTAGATTTCAATTTTAATAATGGCATCTAATTTTACATTCCCATTTTTTTCATCCATACTATTTCTTATTTCGTAAAGTTCTTTTTGAAGTCTTTTAATTTTTGACTCTCTGTATTTTACATCTTCTTCGCTTCCATGCTTAGAAATTTTACTTTCGTGATACTTAATTTTTACATGTATCATTTGAGTTAACAGCTCTAAGGCTTCATTTGAACTAAATTCTCCGTGTATGAGTTGAATTTCCATATTTTACATTATTGACCTTGTCCTAATGAATACCCAGCTTTACCATCGAAAGTATATAGATTTTCAGTTTTAATTGTATCAATATTTTCATTGAGTGCACTGCTTAATAGCTGAATGATATTTGATTTGGTGATTTCGGATCCTTCATTTGGTTTAAAACGACATCTCCAGTGGTCTGTGCAAAATGTTTCCTTAAATCCATCAGGCCAAACTTTAATACCTCTATTAGTAATCATGGATAGTTTAATTCCATTACTTTCTATCTTCTTTACTTTATCAGCTAATTCGTTTGGGTCGATTCCATTCCAATGAACAAATACATCAACTCCAACTAACTCTTTTTTTGCTGTAGATTTTCTTTTGTATTTAGGTAAGTTAAGGGCCGAATTATTTGAATAAGAAACTGGTTTTAGAATAGAAGGTTTGTTGCCAAGATTTGCAATAACTGCTTTTGCAAATTCCTTTGTACCTAGCTTTTTTTTGCTAGTTCCTTCTTTGTAAATATCGTAAGTATGTGTGCCATCTTCTAAGGTTTTAAGCCAAGCATTTTGCACTTTTTCTGCAATTTCTGTTTGTCCAATGTGGTTCAACATCATAATAGCGCCTTGCAACAGTCCAGATGGGTTGGCAACATTTTGCCCTGCTCTTCTTGGAGCAGAACCATGTATTGCTTCAAACATTGAACACTCTTCGCCAATGTTAGCAGAGCCAGCTAAACCAACAGAACCAGTAATTTGTGCAGCCACATCACTTAATACATCTCCGTATAAATTTGGCATAACAATTACGTCAAATAATTCTGGAGTATCTGCCATTTTAGCTGCTCCAATGTCTATGATCCAATGTTCATTTTCTATTTCGGGATATTCTTTTGCAATCTCGTCGAATACTTGGTGAAACAAACCATCAGTTTGCTTCATAATGTTGTCCTTTGTAAAACATGTTACTTTTTTACGGTTTTGTTGTTTGGCATACTCAAAAGCGTAACGAACAATTTTTTCGCAACCTGGTCTGCTAATTAACTTTAGGCATTGCACTACCTCATCTGTTTGTTGGTGCTCAATTCCTGCATATAAATCTTCTTCGTTTTCTCTTACAATAACAATATCCATTATGGGATGCTTTGTGCTTACAAATGGATGCAAACTCATGCAAGGTCTTACGTTTGAGTATAAACCAAGAAATTTACGAGTAGTTACATTCAAACTTTTGTATCCACCACCTTGTGGAGTTGTAATAGGAGCTTTAAGAAAAATTTTATTTCTTCTTATTGTTTCCCATGATTCTGAGGCTATCCCTGAAGTATTACCTGCTAGGTAAACTTTTTCACCCACTTCAATTTCGTCAATTTCAATTTTAGCACCTGCAGCTAAAATAATTTCTAACGTAGCGTCCATAATTTCTGGACCAATTCCGTCTCCTTTTGCAACTGTTATTTTTGTCATGTTTTTTGATTTTTAATTTTAACGCCACAAATTTGAAAATTCTTATTCATAAATTTATATTTATATTTGTTATACAATACATTAAAAATATTTATGAATTACACTCTCAATCAATTGCAGATTTTTTTAAAAATAGTTCAAACTCAAAGCGTGACTAAAGCTTCTGAGGAGTTGTTTTTAACACAACCTGCTGTTTCAATTCAACTAAAGAATTTTCAAGATCAATTTGAAATACCGCTTACTGAGGTTATAGGCAGAAAAATTTACATTACCGATTTTGGAAGAGAAATTGCCGAGGCTGCAGAAAATATAATTAACCAGGTTTATGCCATAAACTACAAAACATTAGCCTATAAAGGACAACTTACAGGTAGGCTTAAAATTTCTGTGGTATCAACAGGTAAATATGTTATGCCTTTTTTTCTGGCAGATTTTATGAAACAACATTCTGGTATAGAATTAAAAATGGATGTAACCAATAAAAATACTGTTGTAGAAAGTTTAGTGAACAATGAGGTTGATTTTGCACTAGTTTCAATCTTGCCAACTACAATAAACATAGAGAAACTTGATTTGCTCCAAAACAAATTGTATTTGGTAGGTAGTGAAAAAATAAAATTTAAAAATGGAACAAAAACATCAGAAATATTTAAGGACTTGCCATTAATTTTTAGAGAAAAGGGATCAGGTACTTTACAAAAAATGGAGAGCTTTATCGAGCAAAATAACTTGTCTGTTTTAAAAAAAATGGAGCTGACTTCAAACGAAGCTGTTAAACAAGCTTTATTGGCAGGATTAGGATATTCTATTATGCCTTTAATTGGGATTAAAAATGAACTTCACGCCAAAGAATTGTTCATTATTCCAATACGTGGCCTTCCTATTAAAACCACTTGGAGTTTAATTTGGCCAAAAGGGAAAAAACATTCTCCCGTTTCTTTATCTTTTTTAGATTATTTGCGAAAGGAAAAATCAGATATAGTAAAAGATAAATTTAGTTGGTATGAGCAGTATTAATTTTATAAAGTAGTGTATTAAACTTTTATAATTAAAAGCTATGTTTAGCATTAAAAATGATTACTCTATTTATAATTTCAAGTACGATTTTACGCTTTTAAAAGACTAAATTCATACTAATGGAAGGTAATATCGGAAGTTGGTAAATGTCTTTATTTGTCGATCTATTTTTATAGAAAATATTTCTACGGTTATAGGCATTTGTTGCTCCTGCACTAACTTCAAGAATGGTATGTTCTGAAAACGAAAATTTCTTTTTTATGTTGATGTCCATTCTGTGATAGGATGGGAGCCTTCCTTGATTTAAGTTTCCGTAAACAAACCCTAAATTTCCATTATCGGTGGTGTAGTTTGTGCCAACACCATTCTGAAAGCTAAGAAGTTCGTAGACTCCTTGAGTTCTTGTAAACGGAAATCCAGAACCGTAATTCCAACGGATGTTAAAATCCCAGTCTAATCTTTTTCCAAAATTGTAACTACCTACTATGTTAAGGTTATGACGTCTATCAAAATGTGGCATGTAAGAAAGTTCGCCATCATAACGAGTTACGTATCCTAAAGAATAAACAAACCACAAATAAAACTTACGGTAATCGTATTTAACGTTAAAGTCGATTCCTCTGGCATATCCTTCTTCCACAATAAAGTCTTTTCTTTCAGAAGCTGGCCTGAATCTGTTTGCTTGAGTGTCTTCAAACTTTTTGTTTCTGTTGATGTTGATTAACTGAAAAAATTGTTTGTTGTAAAATTCTAGATTTATTAAAGTGTTGTTTCCTAAATCGTATTCAAATCCTACTATAGCATGCCAAGCTCTTTGCAATTTAGATGTAACATCTCTCGTAACTCCAGCTTCGTTAGTAAAATCTGTTTGTAAATTATCGGGGCTAGAAAGGAAACCAAAGAATAAATTTACGACGTCTCTATCGCTTGAAGCGCTCAATAAATTTTGTGCATAAATTCCACCGGCTGCCTTGAATCGGAGGTCATCTGTAATGTTCCATTTTAGGCCCAATCTTGGCTCCAGAGAAGGTTCATTTAATGAGGCATAATAATGAATTCTGAAACTTGGATCAAGAATTAGATTCTTAAAATTCATTTTATATCTAATAAATCCTGCAAGCTCAGTATTTGAATTTTCGAAAGTAGATTTTACTTTATAAGTATTTGTAAATTCATATCCAGTTTTAAATCCTAATGCTTCTATACCATAATTTACTTCATTTTTTGCTACAAAGTTGGTAAAATCAAACGTCATGTTAAACCCATCCACATCACTTGTACGCGGTAAATTATCTGCTTCGGTAAGGTTGATGTTGTATTTAGAATAAGCAAAGCTACCTTTTATCAATGTTTGAGAACTACCTGGAACAACTACAAAGTTTGACCCAACGCCACTTGATAACCATCCAATTTTTGCGATGCTTGGGTAGTTTACATCGTCTTGAAATCTAAATCCAAATACATTTATTTTGCTTCCGTTGGAGGTGTTTAATGAAACTTTGCCATATAAATCTGTGAAATCGAAAGGTAGTCCAGCAGAATCTGCATAGGTATAAAATAGTTTAGAAGAACGGCTTAAGTAAGAATTTTTTGCAGAAAATAAATAGGAAGAGGTAACATTGCCTTCTTCTTTGTCTTTGATTAGAGGGCCTTCTACAGAAACTTTAGAACCAAAAGTACTTGCAGAGATTTTACCTGAAACTCTTTTTTTATTGCCATCTCTCGAAGTAATATCCATTACCGAAGAAATTCTTCCACCGTATTGGGCACCAAAACCACCTGTGTATACATCGGCATTTTTAATAATGTCTGCATCAAACACACTAAACAATCCAATAGAATGGAATGGATTGTAAATTATCATACCGTCTAATAACACTTTGTTTTGAACTGGAGAACCTCCCCTAATATACAACTGTCCTCCTTGATCACCTGTAAAAATTACACCGGGTAATACTTGAAGATATTGTGCTAAATCTGGCTCTCCACCAACTGTTGGGATTTTTTTTAATTCTTTAATAGTGATTTTATTTACGGAAACTTTTACTTCAGACTTCCTTTCTTCTTTTGCTGCAGAAACTACCAACTCTTTTAGTTGCTTTACTTTTTTTGGCAGGTAAATTTTCTTTGAAATAATTTCGTTGGATTTAATTTCTATATCAATTAAAACAGAATCTAGGTTTAAGGCAGAGGCAACTAAGGTATAATTTCCACGGGGTACTTTGGATATAGAAAAGTATCCGTTTACATCTGTTTGTGCACCATATTTAGTACCTTTTAGTGATACTGTTGTAAAAATTACTGCTTCGGATGTTTCTTTTTCGTAAACAAATCCTCTAACCGTCCCCTCTTGTGCGAATGAAAAGATAGCAATTATGTTTAAAAGGAAAAGTAGTTTTAATTTAGTGAAAATATTTTTTGACATAAATCTTTTAGCAAAAGTTTATAAATGTAAATATAATATTGATGGTGTTGTGTTAATAGTTATTTGATATTAGTATTAGTCTAGTTTTAATACAGCCATAAAAGCAGATTGAGGAATTTCTACGCTACCTACTGATTTCATTTTTTTCTTTCCTTCTTTTTGTTTTTCTAAAAGTTTTCTTTTTCTAGAAATATCGCCTCCGTAACATTTTGCAGTTACATCTTTCCTTAGAGCTCTAATTGTTTCTCTTGCAATAACTTTTGCTCCAATAGCTGCTTGTATGGGAATTTCAAATTGTTGCCTTGGAATTAACTCTTTTAATTTTTCGCAAATTTTCTTTCCAAAATCATAAGCGTTATCTCTGTGAATCAAAGCAGATAAGGCATCAACAGGTTCTGCGTTTAAAAGGATATCAAGTTTTACCAAATTACTTTGTCTATATTCTAATGGAGAATAATCAAAGGAAGCATATCCTTTTGAAATTGTTTTGAGCTTATCATAAAAATCAAATACAACTTCAGCTAAAGGCAATTCAAAGTTAAGTTCAACTCGTTCTTGAGTGAGGTATACTTGATTTTTTAGAATTCCTCTTTTGCCAATACATAAGTTTAAAATTGGACCAATGTATTCAGATTTTGTGATAATTTGTGCTTTAATGAAAGGTTCTTCAACAGAGTCAAGTTTAGAAAAATCAGGCAAATCACTTGGATTATTTACGATCATTAACTCGCCTTTTGTAGAATAAGCTTTGTAAGAAACGTTTGGAACAGTAGTAATTACTGTCATGTTAAATTCTCTTTCTAATCTTTCCTGAATAATTTCCATGTGCAACATTCCCAAGAAACCACATCTAAAACCAAAACCCAAAGCAGCAGACGACTCCGGTTCCCATGTTAGTGATGCATCATTCAACTGAAGCTTTTCCATAGAATACCTTAACTCCTCGTAGTCTTCGGTATCTACGGGATAAATACCTGCAAAAACCATTGGTTTAACATCTTCAAAACCTTGAATTCCTTGTTCGCACGGGTTATTTAATGTTGTTATTGTATCGCCAACTTTTACTTCCTTGGCTGCTTTTATTCCAGAAATAATATAACCTACATCTCCAGTACTTACTTTATCTCTTGGCTCTGGTTTGAGCTTTAGAATACCAATTTCTTCGGCAAAATATTCTTTTTCAGTAGCAACAAATTTAACCTTTTCTCCTTTTTTTAATTCGCCATTTACTACTTTAAAATAAGCAATAATTCCTCTAAAAGAATTAAATACTGAATCAAAAATTAATGCTTGCAGCGGTGCATTAACATCTCCTTTGGGAGCAGGAATTCTGGTAATTATTGCTTCTAAAATTGCTTCAATACCCAAGCCAGTTTTTCCACTAGCGGGAATAATTGAATCTCTTTCGCAGCCAATTAAATCAATAATCTGATCCTTTACTTCCTCTGGATTGGCCGCAGGCAGATCTATTTTATTTAGAACAGGAATAATTTCTAAATCGTTACCCAAAGCCAGATATAAATTGGAGATTGTTTGTGCTTGAATTCCTTGTGCGGCATCAACAATAAGCAGGGCACCTTCGCAAGCTGCAATAGAACGAGAAACTTCATAAGAAAAATCTACGTGTCCGGGTGTATCAATTAAATTTAGCACATAGGGCTTGCCGTTAAAAATGTAATTCATTTGAATTGCATGACTTTTAATGGTAATTCCTCTTTCTCTTTCAAGGTCCATGTCATCTAGTATTTGGGCTTGAGATTCTCTTTTAGAAACTGTTTTAGTAAACTCTAAAAGTCTATCTGCCAATGTACTTTTGCCGTGGTCGATATGTGCAATGATGCAAAAATTCCTAATGTTTTCCATTTAAAAAATAAAAATTGGGTATGTACTCCCTTTTTTTGGGAATGCAAAAATAGTAAACTAAGCCATATAATTGTGGCTTTAAAATGTAAAATAGTTAAAATGGAAGCATTTAAAGTAAATTATCTAATTCGGTCGGCACTTCTAACTAATTCTTCGTCCTTTTTTATTGCTCTTATGGCTAGAATATTCATTACAAGAGCAAGAATTGGCATTAGTGTTCCAATGCCATAATTTATTTCAATTTTAGAAATTTCTACATTTAAAATTTCGGCGATTTTAGATTGATGGTGGTTGGCAAAGAAAAATTCTGCAACACTAAAACCAGCTATTATTAAAATTCCTAAACCAGCTAATTTCATTTGCTTTTTTCTATTATTAAACGAAAAAATAGTAAAAGAATTTACCACAATAAATGCACAACAAATAAGCATAAGAGTGTATGCCGGAGCAGTATAATTTAAGTTTGGTTCTCCTTTTATCTGATGTAAACCAAACAAACTAAAGTTAAATTCTAGTTGCTGAAAGTTAAATGTATTAAAAGCAGATAAAAATAGAGCTGCTCCGCACAAAGCAGCTATAAATAAATAAATTGATTGAATTCTTTGTAACATAATCTTAGTAGATGTCTAAATTGTATTCCATTCTTGTAAGTATGCCATTTGTATGGGTTAGCTTTTGGAACATTTGAAAGTATTTGAAATTTTCTCCCATAGATTTTTTTATCAATTTTGTTTCGGTATCGTTTCCAAAATCTTCGAGGATAGATTGAAAAGCATCTTTTTTCTTGGGTAAATCTACTGTTCTGTACTTGTCTACTTTAGCAAGTTTTGCAGCTTCAAGAATGGCTATTTCTAAACCACCATATTCGTCAATTAATTTTAATTTTTTAGCATCGGTTCCTGCCCAAACTCTGCCTTGCCCCAAGCTATCTACTAAACTTTTATTAATGTTTCTTCCTTCGCTTACTCTGGTTATAAATGTATCGTACACTTCCTCTACACCTTGTTGCAATATAGCTCTTTCTTGCTCTGTAAGTGGGCGAGTGGAAGAACCAATATCTGCCATTGGATGAGTTTTTACCGTATCGATGTTTATACCAAGTTTGTTTGCAAGCATATTTTTTGCATTAAACATCAACCCAAAAACACCAATAGATCCTGTTACTGTTGCTGGCGAAGCAAAAACTTTTGAAGCATTGCATGATATATAATAACCGCCACTTGCAGCAACGTCGCCCATGGAAACAACTACAGGTTTTATTTTTTTTGCCAAGGAAATCTCTCTCCAAATTATATCCGAAGCCAAAGCACTTCCTCCAGGAGAATTTACCCTTAAAACAATTGCTTTAACCTTGTCATCTTGCCTTGCCTCTCTAATAGTTTCGGCAAACTTATCACTACCAATAGAACTATTGTCGCCTTTTCCATCTTCTATTTCGCC
>JBAXQC010000051.1:0-19503 GCA_037131955.1 Bacteroidota bacterium | reverse complement strand
GTTCTTGAAGTTTTTTTAATTTGGTGAATTTTTGCATTGAATAGAAATGGATGTTACATTTAGAACGATAACAATTGTTGAAAAGAAATGTTTTACATGACTTTTTATTTTGTTGTTGTATATTTTAGCTAAGAATTAAGTGGTGTATTTAAGTTATTTTCCGCTAAAGAAGTCATAGACTTCTGTTTATTTTTTCTTTAAGTCTGAAGACTTAAAGTAACTCTGTGAATTAAGTGGTGTTTTTAAGTTATTTTGTATTATAGAAGTCATTGACTTCTATTTATTTTTTCGTTAAGTCTGAAGACTTAAAGTAAATCTGAGCAGGAATGCAATGCCACTTATGCGGGAACTATTTAGAGTTGGAATTAAATGGAAAAGGCAAAAGACATAATACAATAATTATTGCTTTGGTAAAGTAAAAATTATTAGAATTTCTTTTTTTAAATTTTGTGATAAACTTCATTAAATGGAACTCTCATCCTATCTCCCCAAACTCCTTTTTCATTTCTAATTCCGCAGGAAATAATCATATTAATTTCTGCACCAAAAGGCAAGTTTAAAATACGTTTTACTTTTCTACTGTCAAATCCTTCCATGGGGCAAGTATCGTATTTTTCATTGGCCATTGCCAACATAAATGTTTGAGCTGCCAAAGCACAAGTTTTATGCACCACAACTCTGATATCGTTTTCAGATACTTGGTAAACTATTGGCCTAAAAATTCCAATTATACTAACAACAATTTTTCTGATAAATCCAAAAACTCCAAATAAACGTATGTATAAAAAAGGCATAACAAAACCGTAATATATTTTCCTAGTTTTCATTCTTTTTTCTAGCTTTTCTTTGGGACTATTATTTTGTAAATTTTGAGTTTCTAATTCCAACATTTTTTTTGCTCTTTTTAAATATAAATCCTGCCTGGTAACAAACACTACCATTTGTTGTGCAGTAGTTGCTGATTCTTGGCCTAAACATGCGATGGAAAGTTTCTTTAAAGTTTCCAGGTTTGTTATATGATAGAATTCCCAAAGCTGCATATTTGAGCTATTGGGTGCCAATGTTGCCAGTTCTATGCAATGTTTTACTTTTAATTCATCAATAGAAATATTTTTGTAATTTCTTATTGAACGTCTGTAGTTAATTATTTCCTCTAGTATCATTTTAAGGTATAGATTTTTGTTGTTTAAAATTCTTTTGACGATGCAAATCTCCATTTTTTAAAATGAGTTTAATTATAAAATTTAAAATTAAGATTGCATAATTTACCTATAGTTTTAAAATCTCTATCACATATTAATTTTAGTTCTATGACTTCTATTTTCATTGTTCATTAAACTTCTTACTTTGTATGCAACATTTATTTACACTAGCAACACTCAGATAATTTTTCTATTAACTAAAGAAATCAAAAATTAAAAAAAAAACCACTTTGCAATTGCAAAATGGTTTTAATACTTAGTGGAGCCGGAGGGATTCGAACCCTCGTCCAAACAAAGCTTAACTAAGCTTTCTACACGCTTAGCAAAATTTTGGTTTTTATCTAAAGTAAGGCAGTTTTGCAAGCCTATCCAATAGCTTAGTTACTAAAGTTTCGCAAAAGCCAGCAACATCACTTTTACTATTCTGCATTTTCGATACTTCTGATGATAACGCCGCAGACAGGCTTTATCGGAAGTAAAGGCTATTTAATTCTTGGAATTAAGCAGCCAAAGCGTAGTTAGACTCGCCATATAAAAGGGTTGAGAATTGAGATTATCGAGCCACTTTCACAAAGCTCGGCGTGCTTACCTACCTAAACATCTGCTGTCAAAAACCGGTCGGCCCCTTTTTTATTTCTGCAAAAGTACAAATAATCTTGCCAGAAATAGAATCAGATTTTACCTTTGAAAAATGTTGATTAAAAATTTCTTATCCGCCTTATTTTTTTACCTGGTTATAAAACCACTTTCACTTTTGCCATTGCCTGTATTATATGGCTTTTCCAGTGGGCTATTTTATATTACCTATTATCTTTTTCCTTACAGAAAAAAAGTTGTGTTAGAAAATATAAAAATTGCATTTCCTCATCTGAGTCAAAATGAAAGAAATGCCATAGCTAAAAAATTCTTCAGACATTTTATTGATTTACTTATTGAAACCATAAAAGTTTTCAGTATTTCAGAAGATGAATTTAAACAAAGAGTAAAAGTTGCAAATCCAGATTTTGCCAAACCATTTGAGGAAAAAAATCAAAGTATAATTATTATGGCAGGTCATACCGCCAATTGGGAATGGCTAGCACTTCAATTTCATCAAATGGGAGATTGGAAAGGAATGGGAATTTACAAACAACTAAGCAATAAATATTTTGATAAGTTAATGGTAGAAAGCAGAGGAAGATTTGGAATAGAATTGTGCTCTACAAAAAATGTTTCTAATTATTTTCAAACACACCTCAACGAAAGAATTGCTTATGGATTTTTGGCAGATCAAAATCCTAGAGATAAAAACAATGCTTATTGGATAGATTTTTTTGGTGTGAGAGTCCCATGGGCAATGGGTGCAGAAAAATATGCTAGGCAATACAATATGCCAGTTTTGTATGGCGATAGTATAAAAATAAGCAGAGGTTATTACAAATTAGAATATTCTTTAATCACCAATGATCCAAGTAAATTGGACGAAGGAGAAATAACTAAAATTTTTGTAAAAAAATTAGAAGAATCAATTTTAAAAGACAAACCTTCGTGGCTTTGGACCCACAAAAGATGGAAACATGCAGAAAGGAAATAAAAATTTTACAAGCTATTTTTACTCAAACAAATTTAGCGGTGAGCACATAATTTTAGAAAACGATGAATTTATTCATTGCATTAAAACCCTAAGAAATGAAATTGGAAATTCAATCTATGTGTTAGATGGAAATGGCCATGAATATTTTTGTGAAATTAGTGATGTTGCAAAAGGCTATTGTACATCAAAAATTATTTCAACTGTAAGAAAAGAAGAGAAAAAGAATGCTTTGTTTTTGGCGGTTGCCCCAACAAAACAATCGGATAGATTTGAATGGTTACTAGAAAAATGTGTTGAATTGGGAGTGGATATAATTCAACCAATTATCACAGAAAAAACTGAAAAGTTTAAAATTAATATCGAACGCTTAAATAGAATTTCGATAGCTGCATTAAAGCAAAGTGGCAACTTATATTTACCACAAATTTTAGAGCCAATTAAATACTCCCAATTTATAAAAAAAGATTTTTCAAATTTCTCAAATAAACTTATTGCACATTGTAAAAATGCAGAACTTCAAAATTTAAAAACTTCAAATTTAAAAGGAAATGTAATTGCCCTAATTGGTCCGGAAGGTGATTTTAGTCTTCAAGAAATTGAGCTTTCTAAACAAAATAATTTCAAAGAAATTAGTTTAGGTACTCAAAGATTAAGAACAGAAACTGCTGCTATTTTTGTATGTGCCACCTATCACTTTTCTAATTTATGAGATTAGCAAAGCTTATGCTAAAAGAATGTAATTATTACAGTATCAACAAATTGATTTTTAGCGTTACCAAATCAAATATCTTTTGTTAGTTTTGAACTAAAAGTTAAATTGCTGTTTATAGAAGTTATGGAAATGATTAATGCAATTCCGCAAGAAGCGATAGAAAAATATTTAAAACAAACGAGATGGTTTGGCGGTAAGGGAAGAGAATTTTTAAAGACAGAATTTGAGATAATTATTCCTTGCATAACTAATGATGACAAAGAAAATATTTGGCTTACTATTTTAAATATAAATTACCAGCAAGGCGATTCTGAAAAATATTTTTTGCCTATTGCTTCTACCTCACAAATTATTCCTGCAAATTATTCTAAAATTTATTGCCATGACCAAGATTGTTTTTATGATGCTTTGTTTAGCGAAAATTTCAGAAAATTTATTTTTGATGCATTAAAAAACAACATGAATTCATTGAATGGAATTTCAGCAGTATCGCAACAGCACTATTTTAAAAATGCGGAATATAAGTCATCGGTTATTTTTAATGCAGAACAATCAAATTCATCATTTTTAGTAAATGAGTCATTTTTCTTTAAAGTATTTAGAAAAATTTCAAAAGAAGAAAATACTGATTTCGAAATTTTAAAATACCTTTCTATAGAAACAGAGTTTAGAAAAATACCTGTTTATTATGGAAGCCTTGAGATATCATCAGAAAAAACGTATGACAATGGGATAGATTCTTTTCTTAAAAAAGATTCATACTTGGTTGCAATGGCTCTGGAAAAAATAGATAATTCTGGCAGTGCATGGGATATTTTTTATCATTCTGCAAAAAACTTTTTAGGCTTATTGCTCAACGAAAATTTAAACTCTCTTTCAACACCCGAAGTTCATGAAATAGTAGAAAAAATATTGTCTAATTCATTTGGAATAGATTTTTTTAATAAAATAGAAAAACTTGCAAATGCCACATCGCAAATGCACTTAGCATTGCTTTCTAACCCTAAAAATGCAATAGAATTTAAAAAGGAATTGCTCGAAGACAATAGAAAATTATTAGAACAAGATTTAGAAAAATTAATTTCTAACAGAATAGAATCTTTAAATAAACTCGAAGACAAACTAACCCAAACAGATCTTATCTATTTTAAAAGATTAGAAGAAAACAAAGATAAAATCATTTCTATGATGCATACTGTTATTCGTAATGCTTATAACGTTAGCTGCATTAGAATTCACGGCGATTACCACCTAGGCCAAGCATTATGGAATGGAAATGATTTTGTAATTTTAGATTTTGAGGGAGAACCAGATAAGCCCCATGTTTATAGACGTTCTAAATTCCCTTGTTTAAAAGATGTTGCAGGAGTAATAAGGTCGTTTCATTATGCAATTTATGCTGCTTTGTTTGACATGGAAAAAGAATCTCCGGGAATAAAAGATGTACTGGAGCCTTTTGCAAAAAAATGGTTTGAAATTATTTCGGAAGTTTTTTTAAAGAACTATTATGCAGAAGTTAAGGGTACAGATTTAATTGGAAATGAAATTCAAACTAAACAACTGTTTGAATTTTTTCTTTTCGAAAAAGCTATTTATGAACTTGGCTATGAGATCAACAACCGACCGGAATGGATTGCCATACCTCTAAAAGGAATAAACTATTTATTAGAAACTCAATTTAATGATTAAAATATATGTTTGTATATAATGTAACTGTTAGCATTGACGAATCAGTTAGAGAAGAATGGCTTAATTGGATGAAGAATGTTCATGTGCCTGATGTAATGTCAACTGGTTTATTTACAGAAAGTAGAATTTTAAAGGTACTTTCGGAGGAAGATCAAGGAAACACATTTTCATTTCAATATACATTTATCAAAATGGAAGATTACAATAAGTATAAAAGAGAGTTTGCCCCAAAACTTCAAAAAGATGTTGCAGATAAATATGCAGGAAAATTTGCAGCTTTTAGAACACTGTTAGAAGTAATTTAAATTTTAATGATTGTGGAATTTTTATTTAAAAATCAAACAAATTTTTACAAAGGAAAAGTAAGAGACGTATACACCATTGCAGATAAATACCTGGTGATGGTGGCCAGCGACAGAATATCTGCTTTTGATGTTGTTTTGCCCAAAACAATTCCATATAAAGGCCAAGTTTTAAACGAGCTTGCTTATAATTTCTTGAGCAAAACAAAACACATTGTAAAAAATTGGTCTATTGTTGCTCCATTTCCTACTGTTACTGTTGGTTACAAATGTGAGCCTTACAAAGTTGAAGTTGTTGTAAGAGGATATCTTGCAGGCCATTCGTGGAGAGAATACCAACTGGGAAAAAGAGAAATTTGTGGTGTAAAATTGCCAGAAGGCATGATAGAGAATCAAAAATTTGAACATCCAATAATTACTCCAACTACAAAAGCAGATTTTGGTCACGACCAAGATATAAGCAGAGACAATATTATAAAGCAAAATATTGTAACTGAAATAGAACTGGATAATATATACACTACAGCCCTAAAATTATTTGAATTTGGAAGCGAACATGCAAAAAAACAAGGTTTAATTTTAGTGGATACAAAGTACGAATTTGGCAAATTAAATAATGAGCTTTGCTTAATGGATGAAATTCATACTCCAGATTCATCACGCTATTTTATCGCAAAGAACTACGCAAATAATTTAAAAAATAATTTACCACAAGAACAGTTGTCAAAAGAATTTGTGAGGCAATGGCTTATCGCCAATAATTTTCAGGGAAAAGAAAATCAAATTTTGCCAGCAATGACAGATGTTTGGGTGGAAACCATTTCTGAAAAGTATATTGAACTGTATGAAAAAATAAGTGGCGAAAAATTTGTAAAATCTAGCCCAATCTCCAAGGATGAATTTGAAATACTTATAAACTCTTGCTTGGCCTCTTTACAAATTTGATACCTAACTTAAATTAATTTTTTTCTGTAATGATTTTTGTAATTTTGGTATATTAGCAAAAATTTAGAAAATGAAAATACTTTTATCATTATTGGTTTTTGTTTGTTTATCTTTTACTTCAGGATTTTCTCAAAATTATACCGACAAACAAAATATGCCTGTGAATACTAATCAAGAGCCCTTTTATCCAAAAGGTGAAAAAGAATTTTACGAGTTTGTAAACAAAAATGTACGATTTTCTGATGAAGCAAAAAAAGCTAATTTAAGCGGAGATGCTACCGTAAGTTTTGATGTAAAAGCAGACAGCAGTATTGTAAACTTTATGGTGATAACTGGCCTTGGTATGGGAGTTGACGAAGAATTAAAAAGAGTGATAGAAAAAGCTAAATTCTCTCCGGCCGTTCAAAATGGATTTAAGGTAAAGATGAACATGATGGTTACATTGCCTATTAAAGCAAACTAAACTAAGAATTTTCTTTAATGAAATATCAAAAGAAGATAATTAAAAAAGAAAATCATTCCTCACAAAAAAATTCTCAATTAAATCAAATCCAAGATCTCGATAAAAAAAAATGGATTGCACTTTATTCATTTTTTTTAATTATAGTTACATTTATTATTTATTGGAACACATTAAGTAACGGTTATGTTTTGGATGACTTTTCAGTTATTAAGGAGAACAATATCGTAAACCAAGGAACAAAAGGAATTCCTCTAATCTGGAAATCATCCTATAGGTACGGTTATTTAAATGTAAACGATGGTTTGTACAGACCACTTACGCTAACAATTTTTGCAATAGAATGGCAATTATTTCCTGATAAACCGGGGTTTGCACATTTTATAAATATTCTTGTATTTTCACTTTCCATGTTTTTTGGCTTTAGATTTTTCGCTAAAATTGTTAGGCCAGATTTTATAGCTCCTTTGTTTTTTACATTCTTGCTTTTTGTAGTTCATCCTATACATACAGAAGTAATTGGCAACATAAAAAGTTTTGATGAAATTATGTGTTTTGCATTGTCAATTTTAGGACTAGGTTTAATGTATAATTACCACCACAATCAGAAAATACATTACTTATTTTTTACTGTTTTAGTTTTCTTTTCCAGTTTATTGTTTAAAGAATCTGCCATATTATTTTTGGCAATTTTACCTGTTTTTCTGTATTACTTTACTGATCAAAAAATAATAAAAATAATACTAAATACCGGTTTATTTTTAATTCCGATTGTTATTTTCTTTGTTATTAGAAAAAATATTCTTGGCTCATATTTTGGGTTAGAACAAGTTTCTGTAATTGATAATTTGTTAGTTGCTGCAAAAACATATCAAGAAAAAGTTGCCACTATTTTTTACATATTAGCGTATTATCTAAAATTAATGGTAGCGCCTTTCCCACTGCTTTATAACTATTCTTACAATCAAATTCCTATAGTTGGATTTTCTAATTTGGTTGTAATTTTTTCAGTTTTAATTCATACCATTTTATTTATACTCGGAATTTTATCACTAAAAGAAAAAAAACTATTTGGTTTTGGCATTTGGTTTATGCTAATTGGTTTAGGCTTGTATTCTAATTTGTTTGCAACAATTGGTGCAGCAATGGGAGAAAGATTTTATTATTTTTCGTCTTTTGGTGTCATTTGGTTTTTAATTTTTGGAGCATTTTACATTATAAAAATTTCTGAACAAAAATTTTCTTTCTTCCATTGGTTGGCAAATTCGGAATTAAAATATGTTTTATTTTTTGTGCTAGCAATAAGTGTTGTATTTTCTTTTCAGGTATACTCCAGAAATAAGGATTGGAAAAACAACTTAACGCTGTATAAAACAGACATGCCTAAATCGCCAAACTCGGCCCGAAGTCATTATTATTTAGGAAACGAATTGGTGAGATTGGTGGGAGACACCATGAAAAATAAGGAGTTAAAAAAAGATTACTTAGAAGAAGCGGAAAAACATCTTTTAAATTCGCTTGAAATTTTGCCCAATTACAACGATTGTATTACGCAATTAGGCGTTTGCTATTACAGAGGTGGAAATTACAAAGATGCAAGTTTATACTATGAGAAAGCGCTGAAAAATAATCCTAATGATGCATTATCTATAAACAATTTGGCAGCAATATATTTTGCTACAGGAAAGTACGACCAAGCAATAGGCATGTATAAAAGAGCCATAGAGCTAAATCCGCGATTTGCCGATGCATGGGTGAACATTGGCAGTTGCATGGGAATGACCAAAAGATACCAAGAAAGCATTGAGGCCTTTGAAAAAGCCATTGAAATAGACCCTTCAAAAGCAAAAGCCTATTTTTTTATGTCTAAATCGTACGAATTTTTAGGCAATAGCCAAAAAGCGAAAGAGTATGCACAACTGGCCAAGCAATTGGATTCGAGTTTGTAGAAAAAAAGAAATTGTTTAATTTGAAAAAATTGGAATTGAATTAGATTTTTTTTAGTTGATTTTCCTATTTAAATTGATATGCAAAGGATTAATTCAGAATCCTATTTTTATACTTTGACCTGAGGTTTAACTCGTTTTAAGAACAAGGCAAATCTCACACTATCCTAATACCAATAATTAAAATATCATCCACTTGCTCATAATCATATATATCACTTTTCATCCAATTAGAGTAAAAATCTTCTAAATATTTTCTTTGCTCAATGGAAGACATTCCATTAATTTGTTTGAACAAATCTTTTAGTCCAACAGTCATTAATTTTTTACCCTTTTCTCCTCCAAACTGATCGGGTGCACCGTCGCTAAAAAGAAAAATTTCATCCTTGGTTTGCAATTGAATAGTTTGACTATAAAATTGTTGGCTACTCTCTGTATGTCCTGCTATGCCAGCTTTTGTTGGTTTAAAGATTATATTTTCAATTTCATTGTTTTCATCTTTTCTAAATATCCATAGCGGTCTATTTGCTCCCGCATATTCCAATTTTTTTAATTCCGGATTAATTTCGCATAAAACAATCTCTAAACCATCTTTACTTTTTTGTATTATTTGATCCTGCCCTAGCGATTTTTTAATTCCAATATTAATATCACTTAAAATTTCAGAAACATTTCGATTATCGGCTTCTTTAACTGCCTGATTTAGTTTTTCTAGACCAAGCATACTCATAAAAGCACCTGGCACTCCATGACCAGTGCAATCTGCAACAGCCAACAAGCATGAATCAATCTTTTGATTAAACCAGAAAAAATCTCCACTTACAACATCTCTTGGCTTAAAATAAATAAAAACATTTTGATTTAAATATTCCTTAATCAATTCCTCTGAAGGAAGTATAGAATTTTGAATAATTTTAGCATAGTTAATACTATCTGTTATTTCTTTATTTCTATGTTGTATTTCTGCCTCACTTTTTATTAGTTCCTTATTCTTTACTTCTATTTCATACGTTCTTTGTTTTACCTTTTCTTCTAATACAATGTTCTTTTGTTTTAGCCTTGTAGTGTTTATTCTTACCAACAACCAAAATACAGTGATGGTAAAAATTATATAAAATAAATATGCCCATATTGTTCTATACCATGGAGGTAAAATAGAAAATTTAATTTGCAATTGGGAGCCAATTTTATTGTATATATTTTTTGATCTAACAATAAATTTATAGTTGCCTTCTGGTAAATTTGAAAATTCTCTAAAACTTTTTGAATCCCATTCAGAAAAGGAGTTTTCAAAACCTTCTAGTTTGGCAGAAAAAAGTAAATCTATGGGAGAGGAAAAAGTTGTTGAGGAAAAATAAAATTGGATATTATTTTTTGAATATGGAATTTCAAGTTGACTTGATTGTATATAGTTTCCTATTGAATTGATATATTTTTTTTCGAAATCATTTCCAAAAATTAATTCAGTATTGTTTAATGTTATTTTATAAAATTGGGTAGTAAAGTAACTTTCTGGAATAAACTTTTTTGATAAGTCAATTTTTGCTAAACCGCCATTTAATGAAATCCAAAATTCTTTCTCTGAAGCATTGTAATACAAATTATTTTTTTGAAAAAGATCTAACCTTAAAAAATCAGATTCGTTAGTTTTAATAAAATTATTAGGTAAAAAACTAGCAGAAAATAATTTGAATTTTGAATTGTAATCAGACGCTATGTATAATAAGGAATCCTGAACATTCAGTATTCTGTAGATGTAAACATCACTGTTTCCATTGTTGATATTTTTTCCAAAATTTATTTTTTTGAGTCCCAAATTTAAATCTGCATTTTCTTGCACCTCATAAATTCCAATGTCTGTGCCTATTAATAATTTGTTACTAAATATCTCTAAACAAAATTCAGGTGATTCTAATTTAGGGATATTAATTTTTAATTTTTCTAAACTGGAATTTTTAGTTAATGAGTTTTTTAATTTAAAAACACCTTCATAAGGAATTGAAAAATAAACTTCATCTAAGGATTTTTCGGCAATGCTTCTTACATCAATATTCTTTATTAATTGAATTTTTTCGTCAATGTAATTGTCGCTAATAAATGGGAATGAAGGATCGTCACTATTTTTTTTACTAAAGTCTAGTGCGTAAAAAAAACCTTCTCCTCCGCAATAAATAATTTTAGGATTAAATTTTGAAACTTTTAAAACACTTGTTTTTGTTGGAATTATCAAACTTGATGTGCCATTTTTTAATTTTATTAATCCGTTTGAAGTTGCCACTAAAAATTCTTGATTTGAATTTGGAATTTCCACAATATCAAAACATGTTGTTCCACCAAGAGCAAAAGGAGAAAAAGAGTATTCATTATTTTTCTTTTCTCCCAAATACAAACCTCTATCCGTTGCAAGAAGAATATTCTCTTTGAATTTTATTAGATTATTGATGTTGCTCGGTAATTTTTCTTTTTTTCCAAATAATTGAAGATTAGAATTTATCTCAATTATTGAAAAACCATTTAAAGTAGCAATCCAAAGATTTTTGTTTTTATCCACAAAAATGCTTTGAACATTGTCGTCTGATAAATTATCACTTACATCTAAGTGTTTTAAAATTTTGCCAGCACTATCTGTTATAAAAATTCCGGCTTGTTGAGTTCCAAAAACTATGTTTCCATTTTCCAGGTAATTGTAGCAATAAAGAATTTTGTTCTTTGCAATTTCGGATATTTCCCAATTTAATTCTTCTACTTTTTTGCCTTTTAATTTGGGTAATGAAAAAAAACCATTTGTTCTTGTACCGATAATAAACTTGTCTTTTTTTTCTTCGATAAAATCAATTTTTTTATCCGCAAAAAATTCAGAGTTTTTTACAACTATTAATTCGTTGCCTACTAATTTTTTTAAGCCTGTGTTATTCTCTCTTAAATAAAGCTCTTTATTAATTTTAAAAAACTTATGAAATTTTTTTCCTTTAGCTGGCTCAATAAATGACAACCTATTTTCCTTTAAAACAAAAATAATGTCGTGACTACAAAAATAGATGTTGCCATTTAATTCTATTGTGCTCCAAAACTCTTTAAAATATTGTTTTCTTTTGGGGAACTCACCGGATAAATTGGTGTAGGTGGTTTTTCCCAATCTATTAGTTTCTATAAATCCAGCCTCGCCTGTTGCACCAACATAGACTTTTCCTTTGTAGTAGCACAAAGAATTAACAGGTGATTGATTTTTTGTAAAAATTAAAGTGAAATTTATTCCGTTGTATTTTAAAACACCCAATCTATTTGCTAAATAAATATTACCCAAACTATCCTGGCAAATATCGGTATTGTTATTGTGTGCTTGGTATTGCTGAGGAAAAAACGATTGGATAAATCCAGAGGATGCTAGAGAAAATTTTGAACTAAAAAAAAATAATAGAACAAAAAAAAATGTTACAATTTTGGATTTACTTATTTGTTGCAAAATAGCTTATTTTAAAATTAAATTTTCTAGTGTTTAAATATAAATTTAACTATTAATAATTCAATCTATTTTTATGAAACATATTGAATTATTTATTTTTTTTATGGAGTTTAAATTTTTCTATTCTTGTATAACAATTATGGTTTATGGCTTAAAATTGATTTTTTGTTTAATTAATCTTTCTATTGTCAAGGCCAAATTCAAATAATCCATCGTTTCTTCGAGTTCAGGCGATAAAAAATCATCTGGATACCTAGCATTAACAGCATATTCGGTGAGTGCTTTAAAATCAAATTCCTCAAAATCAGTATCTATTTCCAAACATAATAATTGCAAATAATTTAAATTATGTGTTTTAACAACATCAACATTATTTGCAATTAAAAAAACTTTGAGATACTTTTCAATGGCCTGCTGACAATGAAAACATACAACATCTAAAATTAATGGTTGATGCTCTAAAATGGTTTGAGCAGTAATAATATCATGTGTTGCTTTTTTGATCCAATTGGCAATATACTCTTCCAAATCTTTACTCATAACAGCACACCTTCTTTAATTGCCCAACTTACCACATGCCCTGGAATCTGTTTTTTCTTTTCTATTTCTTTTTGACTGTTTAATAAAATGTCAAACGGTTTCTTTAACAATTTTACTAACTCAAAATTTAGCTCGCTTAGGTAGCCTATTTTTTGCTTTGGGCTTAATTCAGCATCGCAAATAATCAATAAATCATAATCGCTATCAGCGGTATTATTTCCCCTTGCTTGTGAGCCAAATAATAAAACCTTTGCATTGGGAACTATTTGTTGTACCTTTTGCTTTATTATGCTTGCTATTTTTGGCTCCATTAATCTTTGCTATTAATTATATAGTAGTATATAAACTTCAATTATTACCTCAAAAATAAGTAATTGTTTTTTATTGCCAAATTAAGTTTTTGTCTAAAAATAGATTGTAAGTTTTTTAAATGTAAAACAAACAACCCCAAACAAATTATTGTTTGGGGTTATTTGAAAACTAAAATTTAGGATAAATTACTCTCCTTTTTGAACCATCATTTTCAATGTTTTTGAGGATTTGGCATTGCTGTATTTTACGTAATACACGCCATTAGATACTCCGTTTAGTTGTATAATTCCATCGCTTTGAACCATGGTTTCTCCTACTTTTCTCCCCGCCAAATCAAATATTTCTACTTGACCTTTTTCTAACACAGAGCCGTCTGCATTTTGCAACACAAAATTTCCGTTGTTGGGGTTGGGCACAAGTGTTACAAAAATAGTTTTTTGGATGCCTTCTTTGCTTGAAGTGCCAATTCCTTCGTCGTATAAAATTGCATTAATGTTTCCTCCAGTGTTTGAAGTAGATCTAACCCTTTGCGTTACAGATGGAATTACCATTTCATTGCTTGCACTTGCCAATACAGTAGAATTGCAAGGAGAAACCAAAAGCACGTTTACACAGTATGCCGTATTTGAACCAAATGGAGGATTTACGTCCGTGTAGGTTGTTTGAGAACTTGGCACTGTATCAAAATCTGTTAGGTTATTTATATCTGGACCTCTTGATAAAATAAAACTAGGTATAAAAACTCCTTGGCTGGCATTCCAGCTTAAGTTCCTTTGATTTCCAATGCCTGGTGATACCTGCAAATGAATAGTTTTATGAACGTCGCCTGGTAAGCTTAAACTTCCACAAATATCTCTTACTTGCAACCTGTATCTGTAAGAAATGGAATTGGGATTGGAGTTTAAATCTACAAATTCGCTCAATTGGTCATAATCTGTTGCTCCAATTCTATTAAACACACCTGCAAAATTTGTTTCTCTTAACACAATAAACGAGTCTATTTGTGTAGTGATAGGTTTTTCCCACACTACCACATTTTTAATATCTGTACTGTTTACAAGTTCTGTTGTGGTAACGCAAACATCAGGTGCTTGCACCGAAGAGGCATTTATAACAAGTGGTTCCGAAATGGAAGTACAACCATTTGCATCTGTAATTGTAACAAAATAAATTCCCGAACTTGTTATGGTAATGCTTGGAGTTGTTGCACCAGTGCTCCACAAATAACTTTGTGCTACAGCAGATACAGCATTTGCAGGAATGCTAAAGTTGGCACAATTTAATGGATTGCCGGCAGAAGAAATAGTTGGGGCAGCAGGTGCTACTGATGCATTAAAACTTACAAAAACTGCCTCAGAAGATTTTACACATTGTCCTTGAAAAACCGTTACAGAATAAAATCCCTCAGAAATTGCATTGTAAGTGCTTTGCACTGCTCCACCTATTGGTTCGCCATTTCTTTTCCATTGATAAATTGCATTGCTTGCATTGGTATTACACGTCAACAATAAAGTTCCTCCTTGGCAAGTACTTATTACTCCTGCAGGTGGTGTTGTAGAAACTGTGAAGCTACACGTGTTGTTCACGGAAGAAGTACCGTTGGTGCATTGAATGTAATTTTGAATTACCAAAGTATCTACGCAACCTGTGGTGTTGTCTCTTGCCAATAAACTCACTGTATAAATACCTTCTAGAGGATATTGATGTACACCAGGGTTGGCGCCATTAAAATTGGTTCCATCTCCAAAATTCCAACTAAACTGGTAAGCACTTTGGTTACTAGAATTATTTGTAAAAGTTGTAAAGTAAGGCGGAGCATTTAAGGAGGTGGCAGATGCAGAAAATCCTAATCCGTAATTTACGTAATCTAAATCTATTTGTAAATTATTAGAGTTTGCGTTTGGAGAAGAAACACAACCAGCATTGCTTATCATTAATGCCTGCACCAAATCGTTGTCGTTAAAATTTTCGTAAATAAAACTTGGGCTATTGCTAAATTGTACGGCTTGATTGTTTACTTTAAACAAAAAATAAGGATTAGTGCCGCCGTTGGTGCTGTTGGCAACTATGGTAACTGGCACACCAGGACAAGTAAGGCCAGTGGAGTTTACCAAATTTACTGTTGGAGTTAACACAGGGCTAACCGTTACTGCAATTGCGTTGGAGGTATTGCTGCAATTGTTTGCATCAGTTACCACTACAGAATAGTTACCAGTAGCTGTGGCTTCGTAAACTTGACTGGTAAAAGGAATGTTTGTTCCATTGTTTCTCCATTGATACAATAAGTTGCTGCCGCTGTTGGCAGAGATTTCTACACTTCCACCAGAGCAAAAAGTAGTTGCTCCTAATGCTATAGTATTGGCTGTTGGCAATTGATTTACGACAATTGAAGTAGGCAAAGATGTGGCACTGCAAGTTCCTGATGTTATGGTAACCGTATAATCTCCAGCGGAATTGGTGGTATAATTAGCAGAAGTTGCACCAGCAATTATATTTCCGTAGTTTTTCCATTGATAACTAAAACCGCTTCCTGTATTTGCATTTAAAGTAACATTTGTTCCCGCACAAACTGACACTGAAGCACCTTGGGCAATAGTTGCGTTGGGTGCAGAAACAGTATTAATATTTATTGCATTAGACAAAGTACTGCAGCCTGCTGTATTTGTTACAAGCACAGTATAACTGCCCGGCAAACTAGCGTAAATGGTAGAAGCATTTGCACCAGCAATAGGGCTACCAGCTAAGTTCCATTGATAGTTTAAGCCTGCTCCTGTATTTGCATTTATTGGGGTGCTGTCGTTACTGCATATATTGGTGTTGGTAGTACTTATAGATGCTGCTGGATTACTGCTTTGCGTAATATTTACAGCTTGCGATTCGGCAGAACACCCAGTTGGTGTAGTAACCGTTACAGTATAAGCACCTGTTAAATTGGCATTATACACTGCATTGGTTGCTCCATTTATTAAGGTTCCGTCTCTTTTCCAAACATACGTAAAACCTGTTCCTAAAGGGGCATTAAGAGTTACACTTCCGCTTCCACAAATAGCAGTATTACCACTAAACGTAATTTCTACATTGGGCAAGGTATTGCACACAGAAAAATTTCTGATTACCGTTTGAGACCATTTTCCATTTGAATTTAATGTTCTGATGTATGCTGTTGCAGCACCTTCTGGCAAACCAGTTACTGGAATATTAAAAGCAATTTCATCGTCCACAAAAGGAGTGGTTAAATTTACCCTTGTTGCCAATCCATATCCTGGGTCTTCATTTACGGCATATTCGTAAGCAATAATTTGAGGGTTTTGGTCTTCTACTTTTTCAAAAGTTCTGGTGTAAGTTTGGCTCCAACGCCCTAAGGAATCTAACATTCTAAAAATTAGCAAGTGATTGCCTAAACTTAAAGTGCTTGTTTGAATGTTTAAATTGGTTGTTACATTTTGTCCCGCACCACCTATAATAGGGAAGGAAGTGCCAAAACCAAAGCCTAAATCTTCATCAATATAATATTCGCCACGTGATATTTTTAGTGGTTGGTAAGAAGCAAAAACTTCAATTTGTCTTTGGTAAGTATGGCTCCATTGGCCACTGTCATTGAGTGTTCTGAAGAAGAAATTATGATATCCAATAGATAAACCTACAGTGCTTGCTGTAAAATTAAAATTGTTTACCATTTGGGCATCTGGTGCAATATCTACAGGGGTAGCAAAACCAAAACCCGGGTCTTCATCAAAAAAATACTCTAGGCGAGTAATCTTTTGGGCATTTACATTTGCAATAGCAAGTGTAAATACGATTAAATAAATTAACCTTTTCATAGTTGTATGTTAGGGTTAATTACTTAACTGCTTTTGTAGAAATAGTAATATTTAAGCCACTTTGGTTGGCAACCCCATTTGTATTTACTTTATAAATAACTGGAATTGGACCAATGCCTGATTTAGTATAAGGATACGCACCTCCATATACCCCACGCTCAGTACCATCTGCACCTAAATTGTTGGGTGTAGCAGTGCCCACTTTATAGGCTGGTCTTAATTGATAATCACCATCATCTGTATTAGTTGCTGCAGGTACAAATAAAGTGTTATTTTGTTGACTTTCTGTAACCACTAAATTGGTACTATTATAACCTGTTGGAAATTGTGATGCTGTTGGTGCTATATTATTGGTATAAGCACTTAAAGCACAGCTAATAGCAGTTGTCTGTGCCGCTTGACGAATGATATTATTTTTAAATTCATTACAGGTGAAGGTTAGAGATTGGGCAGAATTAAAAACATTATTGTTTACAATATTTAAGTTCTTATTTGGCAATCGGCCTAGAAAAATATTATTTGTAAATATTGGATTATTTAGAATAATTGATTCACTGCCGTTGCAAGCATTATGTGTAAAAACGTCATTATAAACCACATAATTTTGTGTGAAAACTAAATTGTTTAATGTTGTACTAGAACCATAACAAGTCGTCATAGTAAAACCACCTAAATAACACCTCTTAATTGTTAAATTATTTCTAACAGCATTTAGTGGTGTTAAAACAGCTCCTCCAATTGTAACTCCAATAATATTTACATTATCACTTGCAACTGTAATGTTTCCTGTTAGTGCTTTTATACTGTTCCAAGAAGTTGAATCATTTTGGTCAACAAAGGTGCCACTTCCAATAAGGGTAATTTGCTTACTAATGGTGAATGCGCCATAACTATTTGGACTGCTCTCCAAATAAATAGTATCCCCACTACTTGCAGGAATTAATGAACTGCTCATTACTGCTGCCATACTTGCAAAAACGGGTTTACTAACGTTACCACCTAAATTTTCGCCATTGGTGCCGGTAGCGTTGTTGTTTACACGCCAAATTTCTGCATTGGCACTGTTTGTAAAAATTACTGCAGCAATAATGCTTAGGGTAAGAGTTAGTTTTTTCATTATAGTTTTTTTTAATTTTTTTAGTTTTCTTTTAAAACAAAAGTAACTATTAAATAATTTTAAGCAATAAATTACAAAAAAATAATGCTAGCATAACATTAGTATTTGCCAGTTGATGAGTTGCAAAAGCAATTTAGTAGTAAAAATAGGTATAATTGTTATGTGCCATTTTAAAATAAAAAAAGAGTAATAACTTGGTTTTTTTGAAACTAGCATAGCTACTTAGTTGCTTAACTCTCTAAAAAAATATGATTCTATAAGATTTTAGTTTGTCATTTTTATTATTTGACAAACTTCATTGAACATGCTTTGTTCCAGCTATTCCACAACTTAATTTTGCATCACTCCAAAATTATATTTCCAATTGATTGCAAAACAAAAAAGGCCACCGCTCAATGAACGAAAGCCTTTTGTTTGGATGAGTAATTCTTTAGTTTATTGTTACAGATTGTGTTACTACGCTTTCGTTTACAAAATAATATTTTTTACCAGTAAAAGTTGCACTAGCAATTTTGTAAGGGCAAATTTGCACAAATCCAGAACCTTCGCCTACACCGCTTAATTCAGAAGCAGTAAAAGAATATGAACTTACATTTCCAGCTTTAACCACTTGCTTTGATCCACTAGGTCCGTAAACTGAAAAAATAACTGAATCTGCATTTGTTATTGCTGTTGCAGAACCTAATTTAAAACCACTAGCACGTGTAACTGTTGTGGGGCTTCCAGTAAGTGCACCAATGGCAGGAAATCCTATATTTGGGTTATAGGTAAATGCAGAAACTCCAGTTGAAGAATTTCCTGCAACACTCCAGTTGGTGCTGTTTCCTGTAAATTCAATTCCTGTTACATCAGTAGCTGTTGGGGTAAAAGTATATACATTGTTAGTTCCTTTTACTAAGGATTTTGTGTTTACCGAAACAGCACCACCATCTAAAAAAGTTCCTTGTGTTTCCCAAAAACTCGCCACACCAACTCCAATTGCTTGCTGAATTGTTCCTACACCTGGTACATTTACAAATGTAATTGTTTTAATCCCTACCAAAACACCTTTTGCATCGGATGGCGAAGGCGTTGGATTGGATGGAGTTGGAGTTGTTGCAGGCACAGTAGCAGGAGTTGGTTCTGGTTCTGGCTCGGGAGTTTCGTCTTTTTCACAAGAAATTAATCCTATTGAGATACACACCAATAGAAGATAAGCGAATTTTGATAATTTTTTCATGTTGTTTAGTTTTAAATTTAGTTGTACAAATTTTCAGAATTCTTCCCAAAATAAACTACGTAGTTCTGCGCTATTTGCATCCGTATTAGTACGTATTTTAAAAATTCTTACATGTGCTTTATTTAACTTGATAATTTAATGAAACTAAACAAAACAATTTTTTCAACCATCAGTTGTTAATCCTTAAATTAAAAAAAAGACC
>JBAXQC010000050.1:0-20517 GCA_037131955.1 Bacteroidota bacterium | reverse complement strand
CAGCTCCTAAAAAAGCAGTAGCAAAAAAAGCAGCAGCTCCTAAAAAAGCAGTAGCAAAAAAAGCAGCTCCAAAGGCAGCAGCTAAGAAACCAGCAGCTAAAAAACCAGCGGCTAAAAAACCAGCAGCAAAAAAACCAGCAGCAAAAAAACCAGCGGCAAAAAAACCAGCGGCAAAAAAACCAGCAGCAAAAAAACCAGCAGCAAAAAAAGCAGTAGGATCTTCTAATGGATCAGATAGTGCTTCAATGTAATTTTTGAAAACTCACTCTAGAAAAATCTCTCCAGTCGGAGAGATTTTTTTTTGTAGAAACTTTTTAAAACTCTAGTCAAAATATATTGTTATTTTTAACAGAAAGGAATTTTGATATGTATAACAATAAAATTATAACATGATTTTTTTTAAGAAGAGTTTTTGCGTTTTTTTATTCTTTGCGCTTGCTTTCTGTTTTTTTTCTTTTTCCATTAACTCAGAAGTTTCTAACAATTGCAATTTAGAGCAAGCTTGTTTTAAATCAGGAGAGGTTGTTTCATATAATGTGTATTACAATTTAGGGCCAATATGGGTTCCTGCAGCCTTTGTTTCCTTTACGGTTGAATTTGTAGACTATTTAAAAAATCCATGTTTTAAATTCAAAGGAAAAGGGCAAACATTTCCATCGTACAATTGGATTTTTAAAGTTGACGACACCTATGAAACGTATGTAGATACCAATGATTTTAGGCCAATAAAATACACTAGAGATACAAAAGAAGGAAGTACAAAAATTTACAGCGAGAATTATTTTAACAATAAAAAAAATCTCGCATATTCTTTTACAAAAAAAAATAGTAACAATTGGGTAAAGGATACTGTACAAATTTCTTCTTGCACTTTTGACGTGCTTACCATGATATATGCTGCACGTAGGCTTAATTATAACTTATACAAAGTGAATGATAAAATTCCAATCAGTATTTATTTAGACAATAAATTATACCCAAAACAATACATTAAATATTTGGGAAAAGAAGTTATAAAAACAGAATTAGGAGAATACAATTGTATAAAATTTAAGCCAGCACTAATTCCAGGAACAATTTTTAAGGCTGGCGACGAAATGATAGTTTGGGTAAGTGACGATAAAAATAGAATACCATTGTTGGTAGAAACTCCAATCTTAGTTGGCTCAATAAAAGCAAAAGTGCAAGTAATAAAAAATAATAAATATCCTTTATCTTCTCTGATTAAAAAAATATGAATAAAATAAAATTTCAGATTACCCAAGATTACATTGAACTTATTAAATTACTTAAAGCCACTGGAATTGCAGAAAATGGGGGCGAAGCAAAACAATTGGTAAGAGAAGGGAAGGTGTTTTTAAATAATGATGTTGAAGTTCAAATGAGAAAAAAAATTTTGAAAGGCGATTCAGTTCAAATTTTTGATCACTTAATTTTGGTAGAGTAGAAATTTAATTTTAGGTGTTAACTTATATTTTTATAAAAGTAATGAGTATCGCTTTCTACCTTATTTATTAAATATTTTCTTCCATTTAACAGCGGAGCTTTAATTCCATCGCCAATAAAATTCTCGCTTCTTATTTGAATTGCTTCGTCCCATAAATCAATGTCTATAAATGATTGAAGGAGCTTAGCACCACCTTCAACTAAAATAGAATTTATACCCACTTTAAATAAATAACTCATTAACTCTGGGAATGGGTTTTTTGTATTGGCAATTCTGATAATGTTTTTTTCAGGAAAATTACTTTCATTTTTTTCAGACGTAACAACAAAATAATTTTCATCACCTAAAAACATATTTAATGTTGAATTCAGTTTTCCATCAAAGTCAAATACAATTCTTGTAGGTGATTTTCCATACCATTTTCTGGTATTTAATTTAGGATTGTCAATTAGTGCAGTATTTGTTCCTACAACTATTGCCATGTTTTTGCTACGCAGTTTATGAGATAAAATATTACTGAGGTCATTGCTTATTTTAAAATTTGGCATTCCATTTTTTCCAATAAAACCATCTTTTGTCTCTGCCCATTTCAAAGTAATAAAAGGTCTTTTTTTTTTGTGAAAATTAAAAAATACTTTATTCAATTGCTCACATTCTGCTTGCAAAACTCCTTCAATAACATTTACTCCAGCGTTTCTTAATTGTTCAATCCCCTTGCCATTAACAAGTGAAAAAGTATCTCTACATCCTATTACTACTTTTTTTATTTTTTTTTCTAAAACAATAGTTGTGCACGGAGGAGTTTTACCAAAATGGGAGCAAGGCTCCAAATTAACATAGAGTATACTTTCAGCAATTAATTCTTTATTGTATACAGAATTAATTGCATTTACTTCTGCATGTGCTTCTCCAAATGTTTTATGAAATCCTTCTCCAATAATTTTGTTATTGTAAACTAAAACAGCTCCAACCATTGGGTTGGGAGATACATTTCCCTCTCCCAATTTAGCAAGTTCAATGCAACGTTTCATAAAAACTTCGTGGTTATATTGCATTGATTGTTAAATTATTTTTTTAAAGCTGACTAAATTCTTTACTAGACTTAAATAAATTGCTGCTTCCTTTTGCCAAAAGTTTACTTTCTTGTTCGTCCCAAATTTCACACTCAACATTTATGATATTTTTTCCTGGCTTAATTATTTTAGATAATACAATTATTTTTTCTCCTTCGTTGCATGTTGCAAAATAATTTATAGACAAATTCACAGTTGAATAAAAATTTTCTCTGCCCAAACTAAATACTGCTATTCCCATAATTTCATCCATAATTCCTGCAATAGCACCGCCGTGTATATTGCTAATTGGGTTGCACATTTCCTCTCTTACTTCTATTTCTATTTTCACATTACCTTCTTCTGCCTCAACCAGTTTTCCATCTATCCATTTACCAAATGGAGAAAGGCCTTTTGACATTTTTGAACCAATGTGTTGTTTAAGAAAAAGTAAACTTAAGTTGTTGCTTTGTTTCATTAAACAAATGTCTTAATTAATTTTTTAAAATTATTTATTAATCAAATAAAATACTTAAAATTGCACATTAAAATAAACAGTTCTTTAAACAATATGGGGGATTAGCTCATTTGGCTAGAGCGCTTGCCTGGCAGGCAAGAGGCGACCGGTTCGAATCCGGTATTCTCCACTTTTTATTTTTTAGAAACAAATCCTCTAACAACTATTCCTAAAATCTTCTTTACAAAGGCAATTACCTTGTCTTTAATGTTGGTAGAATCATCTACAAGTGTAAAAGCAAAATTTATAGATTCGGCAATAGTATCATCTATCCATTCTTTA
Source organism: Bacteroidota bacterium (assembly GCA_037131955.1). Taxonomy (GTDB): domain Bacteria; phylum Bacteroidota; class Bacteroidia; order UBA4408; family UBA4408; genus CAIMMJ01. The sequence continues at coordinate 17,219 of JBAXQC010000050.1, read as the reverse complement.
TTATTCTCGTTTGTTTCTCTTTTAATGAATGTGCTAACAAGTATTGGAATTAGATTTTCTTTGATGTAGATACCTTTTAAAGAAAGTGATTTTTCTTTTTCCTGAAGAACTTCAGCAAGAACTTTTCTTCTAACTAATAAAGATTCTAAATCATTTATTTGACTTTTTTCCATAATTAATTAGCTAACACAGAAACAATTTTGTTGGCGAAATATTTTCTGAAACTTTTTTTAAAAAATGCCAAATAAACAAGAAGCAACATAAAAAAAAATGAGCAAACAATACCCATCCCTAAAGCATAATTGTTTACTAATTTACCAATCCAAAAGAACAATGCCAATGAACCTGTAACTAAAAACAAACTTAATATTAGAAATACAATTAATGATGAACTAAGAAATGCACTCAACAAAGCAGTTTTTTCTATAGCAGCTAATTTTAAATCCTCAGATTTAATTTCAGCATAAGATTTTAACTCCTCGGTAAAATCTCCTATTGCATTTCGATTCTTTTCCATAAACGAATACTTAATACTATTTTGTAAATTTACCAATAATTTGTTTTACATGCTTAAAAAACTATCACCATCCATTAACCCTCAATCATTGGCATTTTTAAGCCTAGTAATTTTTGGTTGTTTTATACTTTTTCAGTTAAGGATGTTTTTAGATGTTTTTTTAGGATCAATAATATTTTATGTTTTAGGAAAACCATTAGTTGAATTTTTTAACACTAAATTAAATATTAAAAAAAGTTTAGCTGCAGTTATAGTAATTTTTATTAGTTTTATTATTGTTTTGGTTCCAATATATTTTTTAGGTACACTATTTTACAATAAACTGGCAACATTTATTGATAGGGAAACATTAGAAAAAACTATTGATTTTATAAATCAAAATTTTAAAAAGTTATCGGGTATTGAATTAGTAACAGACGATAACATAAAAAAAATTCAAGTAGAAGCCACCGGATTTGCTACGGGCTTTGTTTCAGAAACACTAGTAGTTTTAGGAAACCTAGGTATTATGTATTTTATCCTTTTTTACCTCTTATCGAATACAGGAAATATCGAAAATTTAGTAAGCTCTTTTTTGCCTTTTAATTCTGATAATTTAAGTTTGTTAGGAAAAGAATTAGAAACTCAAGTGTACTCAAATGCCTTGGGCTCTCCTGTATTAGCAACGCTTCAAGGTATTGTGGCCAGTATAGGTTTTTATTTTTTTGATTTACCAGATCCTATTTTTTGGGGAATGATTGCGGGAGTTTTTTCAATAATTCCATTTATTGGTTCTGCATTAATTTGGGCCCCTGCCGGTTTATATCTATTTATGGAAAATAATGTTTGGCAAGGATTTGCAATTGTTATTTATGGGGTATTAATTATTTCTACAATCGACAATATTTTTAGGTTTGTTTTTCAAAGTAAAATTGCGGATGTTCATCCATTAATAACAATTTTAGGAGTGATTTTTGGATTAAAATTTTTTGGTGTGAGTGGATTAATTTTTGGCCCATTAACCCTTTCTTATTTTTTGATTCTTCTAAAAATTTATAGAGAAAAATTTAATGATGCAGAAAGGGTTTAAACTGTTTTTTGACAGTATATTTTTCTAATAAATAGGTGAATAAGTATGAAGCAGGAAAAAGTAAAAGAATATCGCAATGCAACAAATATCTAATTTCCATATTTCTATAGTAAAACGAATGGAAAATATACCAAGACAAAGAATAGCCAATTGTGATTAAAGGTAATAGCGAATATTTTAATTCTTTTTTTCTGCTCAATATATACAAACCAGCAATTCCGGATAGTATAAGAAATGTTCTGTATAAAAAAAGTAGGTTAATAAAAGTGCTTGAAATTCCTTTTTTAGTTTGAGTTAAGCTAAATTTGAATATGGCTTTTTTTAAGTTATTTAGTGGCAGCCATAAATAATAATTTAACTTATTGTTTTCTTTTTGATGATTGATTAATTCTTTAAAAATTTCAACAATTTCGTTGTTGCAATCTTTGCCTTTTTCTACATGTCCTTCAGCAATTTTTTCAGACTCTCTAAAATAGCTTAGCCCTTCTCCACAATTTCTCATTAGCTCCACAGCCTTTAGCAATTTTATTGAATCTCCCTTTATTTTGTATGATGCCTCAGGAAACTCAACAGGAATATTTTTCATCACTTGAGAAAACTGTGGTTCAATATCAGTTTTCACTGACCACAAATACGAAGTAAAATAAATTCTATCTGGTGCCCAATGCTTTTTATCACCAAGATGTTGAGTAAAAATTATTTTGTTATGAAATAAATAGTTTCTTGCCGGCCAAGTTCCATAAGTCATACCCGCTGCAATGCAAAACCATAAGATTTGCTTATTAAGGTATTGTCCATTAGTTTTCTTTAGATGAATAATTAACGAAAACACAACCAAGGGCAACAAAAATATTAATTGAATCCTTGTTAATACGCCAATACCAAGCAGTATTCCTGATAGTATATAATTAGTTGTAGTTTCTTTTCTCAAAAGAAAAAAGATAGATAGTAATAATAAAAATACACTTAACGATTCTGCATAAACAATAACGTTCCAAACAAAAACAAAAGGATAAACGGCATAAATTATTGAATTTAATACTGCTGTTTTCTCATTTTTGAAAGCAAAAATGGAAATTTTATAAACCAAATAAATTGCAAAACTGTCTAAAACTATCTGACACCAAGCTATGATTTTAAATGCTAAAAAAACATTTTTGCCAGTGATTAAATAGAAAATTCCTATAAAAAAAGAATAACCCGGAAGTCTTGTAAAATAGCCATATTCAGTATTTAGTTCATCCGTATAAACACCATAATTAATTAAATTTGCTATATTATCTACCCACCAATTTGTATCGCCACCTTTAAAAAAATTCTCCTTTCCATAGTATAATGCAGCTCCAAAAAAATAGAATAATATTCTAATAATTAATCCAAGAAGAACAACTGTAAAAATTTTATTCCTTTTCAAGTTTTTGATGGTATTATTTATCATTTGATGGGATAGTAGTTTAAACTATTTTTCCATTAATAATTTTCTTGTCAATGATAAACAGAGGTCTGTTTTGAACTTGGATATAAATTCGTGTGATGTATTCACCCAATATTCCAAGTGCTATAAGTTGTATGCCTGTAAAAAGCATTATAAAAATTACAAGCGATGTAAAACCCTGGGGCACTCCTCCAAAATAATATTTTTTAATTACGGTGTAAATGATGTATAAAAACGAAAACGCCATAGTAAAACCTCCAACTTTGGTAATAAATTTTACTGGGAAATCGCTAAAATTAAATATGCCATTGTAGGCCAACTCAAAAAGTTTTTTAAACGTATATTTGGGCTCTCCCGCAAACCTAGCCTGTCTTTCGTATTCTAATCCAACTTGTTTAAAACCTATCCAAGACCTCATTCCTCTTAAATATCTACTTTTCTCCGGCATTAAAATCATGTAATCTGCCATTCTTCGGCTAATCATAGAAAAATCGCCACTATCAATTTGTACATCTACATTTGAAATGTACCTTAATATTCTGTAATAAATCCAATAAAGGAAAACTTTATTTACAGACTCTTTTCTTTTTTTTCTCACTCCAAAAACAACATCATTTCCCTCATTTAATTTTGCATAAAATTCATTGATTAACTCTGGTGGATCTTGTAAATCTCCATCAATAATAAAAATAGCTTTTGAAGCCGAAGCACTTGATATTCCTGCTGTAACCGCTAATTGATGTCCATGATTTCTGGATAAAAAAACACAAGAAAAAAGTTTGTCGGTAAGGCCAAGTTCATACATTAGAAATGGTGTTTGATCTTTGCTACCATCATCAATCAATACTACTTCTGTGGTAAATGGTAAACCAGAACATACAGTTTTTAAGCGCTGCGTTAATTCCATAAAATTTTCTTGTTCATTGTACAATGGAACAACAATGGAAACTTCAGGTTTGTCTGCATTAATAATCATTGCTATTTATTTTTATTAATTGTGCTTGTAATAGTTAGCAAAAATAGTTATTTTATAAATTAAATTGTGACCAAGTTTATATAGAAATAATAAGGCTAATTTATTTGCCCTTAAGTTCTCGTAACTTTATTTCAGTAATTATTTTCTTGGTGTATTCGGGAAAATCACCGTTCATCATCCAAGAATAATAAGAGGATTCTTTTTTAAATACTTCCTCTACTTCAACACCCTTGTGTTTGCCAAAATTAAAAATCTCTTTGCCTTTTTCATTAAAGCCAATCCTACCTGCTAAGTCTGCAAATGGGTTTTGTGATGTAAAGTCATGGAGTTTATTCACATCATTTTCAATTGGAGTGCTAGATTTTCCTGATTTATCAATGTATTCTACATTATGGTATTTTTGAAGCTGGGCCAATAATACCTCATAGGTAGCAAGTATATCTGCTTCGGCACTGTGGGCGTTTTCTAAAGTTTTTCCACAATAAAACTTATATGCCGCCCCCAACGTTCTTTGTTCCATTTGGTGAAAGATTACTTGTACATCAACCATTTTTCTGTTTTTTATAGAATAGTCAATTCCTGCTCTTAAAAATTCTTCAATCAATAGTGGAATATCAAATTTATTTGAATTGTAACCTGCTAAATCGGAGTCGTCAATAAAGTTGGCTAAACTTTTTGCAATTTTTGAAAAACTTGGTTCATCTTTTACATCATCGTCTGTAATGCCATGAATTGCAGTGGAGCCGGGAGGAATTGGAATTTGTGGATTTACTCTGCGGGTTTTTATTTGTTTTTCACCATTTGGTAATACCTTTAGAATAGAAATTTCAATAATTCTATCGCTTCCAACATTAACACCTGTGGTTTCTAAATCTATAAAGGCAAGTGGCTTGGTTAAATGTAGTTTCAAAATTATTTCTTTTGTTTTTCTGATATTTTAGGAGAAGTAGATTTTTTTTGACTTGATTTATCTTCGTTGGTACTTTCTTTTAAAGGTTCAGTGTTAGAGAGACTTTTTAATGTGAAATTCTTTGTAATAATCTCTCCTCTGGTGTTAGTGTCAATTATTTTAATCTCTTCTTTATAAGGAGTTGACTTTTCATTTTCAATTTCAATAATAAACTCTCCGGGATAAAGTATAAATGCAAACTTGCCATTCTTTTTTTTGTTTACATTATATTTTCCTACAAGTGTTTTTGTTTTTTTATTGGTAACGGTGAACTTAACGTCACTGTTTATTCCATCAGGATTGCCATTATTAATTACTCCTTTATAAACGTAATAAGGTGCACCATTAGATTCATTAAAAACAATTCTATAAATGTCATAACTTCCAAAACCTTCGGGCCTAATTGCAGCAATGTAACCTTCGTTCTTTTGTGAGGTAAATGAAATAGAAAAGTTGTCTTCGGGCGTATTTACTGGATATCCAATATTCTCTGGTGTAGACCAGTTGTTTAAACTATCTACCCATTCTGTTTTAAAAATATCCAATCCCCCCATACTGTTATGACCTTCGGAACAAAAGAACAGCGTTTTATCATCAATGGAAATAAGCGGATAATCTTCGTTATAAGGAGTATTTACATTATTACTTAATCTTTTGGGTTCTCCCCATGTTTGATCTGGTAGTCTTTTTGCTACGTATAAATCTTTTTTTCCGGCACCACCTTCTCTATCCGAAGAAAAATACAACGCACTTCCATCTGAAGAAATACTTGCAGCGCTTTCCTCATCTTTAGAATTAACTAATCCTTTTAAGCTAAATGGTGTGCTATAAACTTTATTTTTTGCAAGAGCAAGATAAATATCTCCATCCTTGGATGATTCTTCGTTATCTATATACAAAAAAATTGCCGATCCATCTTCATTTATACTGCATACTCTTTCATTAAGAGGTGTATTAACTGTAAATCCGAGGTTACTGGCTCTGGTCCATTTACCATTTTTAAAAACTGAATTGTATAAATCGCTTGTATAACCCGATTTTCTTGGTGTTGTGCATTGATTTCCTTCTGCTCTGTTTGAACTAAAAATTAATGTTGTTTTATTAGGCGTAATAAATGGGTCAAGTTCAGCATAAACAGTGTTAAATTCCTTGCCTACATTTTCAAATGTTACATCAACTGGGGATTTTACTAAATCAATTGCATTTTTACACGTTTCTATCGCTCTTGCTACCTTTGATTTAATTTCTACAATATTTGGCAGATTTTTGGAGGTTTGATACTCTAAGTATTTGTTATAGTATTCTATTGCTTTGTCAAATTCATAATTATTTTGAAAAGCATTTGCAGTATAGAAATAGACCTCTGGATCTGAAGTTTTGCCTTCGGCTGCTTTTTTTAAATATAAGATTGCTTTTGTATAATCTAAACTACCCAATAAATAACAAAGCCCAATTTTTAATTTTATCTCATCGTTTGTTGGTTCCTTAGATTCTAACAACTTAAACCCTTCTAATGCGGAACGATAGTTTCTGTATTTAAATGCTTTATATGGATCGGCATTTTCAGAAAGATCTATTGTTTCTTTTGGTTTGTCTTGCGAAAATGCATCTGCACACATTAATACACTAAATGAGATGTAAAATAAGATTTTTAGATTGACCTTAATTAAAAATTTCATAGGCAATTTTATTTCTTTGGTTTATTTACTTTAGGTATAGATTTTTTTGGAGATGCTATTTTATCTGTTCCAATTTTTGAATTGTCATTTTTTCCACCTTCAGATTTTTTGTTATCCAGTAAAATATTATTTTCTTTTGTTTCATTCTTTAAATTAACAGGTGATGCATCATCTGGGCTACCTATCTTTTTTAGGTTAAATGTTTTATAGTCTTTTGCTACGTACAAATCCTCTCCTGCAACATATAAGTCTTGCGAATATAATTCAAATCCATTAGATTCTATACTAACAACGTATAAACCAACAGGAAGAATCATTAGAAACTTACCATTTCTTTTTGGATTATATATTCCAACTGTATCTTTTGTTATTTTATCTGTAACTGTAATACTCGCTCTTACATAAGGTCTTATTGTGTCGCCAGCAATTACTCTTGAATATAAGAAGCTGGATTGTGGCGCTACTAAATCATTAAAAATTACTTTGTAAATATCTAAATCGCCGTTACTATCTTCTCGCCAGCACGACATGTATCCTGCGTCTTTATTTCTATTAAAACAAAAACTCATTTCATCTGCCGAAGTATTTATGGGGTATCCCATGTTTTCTGGTGCTCCCCACTTTTCTGTAATGGAATCCCACTTGCTAACAAACACATCAAATCCACCAATGGAATTATGTCCCATAGACGAAAAAGTTAGAGTGGTGCCATCTTCCGAAACAATTGGAAAATCTTCATCTAATTCGGTATTGATTAAGGCACCAAGATTTTCTGGATCTGTCCATTCCCCGCTGGGTAATTTTTTAGAAAGATATAAATCTGTTGCTCCAATACCTCCTTCTCTTTCAGAAGAGAAAAAAAGTGTATTACTATCTCCACTGTAGGAGCCAGAGCTCTCCATTGCAGATGAATTTATTTTTTCACCAATATTTTTGGGTTTTTCAAAATTATTATTTTTTATATTCTCGGTAATGTATAAATCTCCAAAGTTTTTTCCACCATAGTCCGTATACAATACTAAATTTTTTCCATCGTGCGTGCAGCCAGTTGGCTGCTCATCGCCAAGAGTGTTTACTTTTATTCCAGCATTTTTTGCTTTTTGCCACGATCCGTTTTTAAAATCACATATATAAACATCGGAAGAGTAGAAACCATCTTTTTGAATTATATTTCCTGTATTCCCTTTCCTTCTAGAGGTAAATGCCAAAAAAGCATTGTTTTCTGGAACTATGGGATAATAGTCAGGGAATTCGGAATTAATTTTTTTTCCTAAGTTAATAAATGAAACATTTTTTGGTTCTAGTACAAAGTCTCGTGCTCTTGATGCATATTCTGCTTCTAATTCCAATTCTGGTTTTATTTTTTCAGATGCTTTAGGAATTATTTCTTCATAAATCTTTCCAGCTTCATAGTATTTTTCTGCATACTGATAGGCTTTTGCCAATTGAATTAAAATTGGCAAATGATTTTTTTTCCAATCATTTGCTTTTTCTAAATATTCTATAGCCTTTTTTCTGTCGCCATTGATATTTAACAGACAAATACCTGCATTCAAATGAACTTCCCAATCGTTTGGTTTTTCTTTTATTACTGTTTTATAGAGCTCAAAAGCAGCTTTATAGTCTCTACTTTCAAAGAGTTTTTTTGCTTCAGATTCTGTTTGTGCAAATACAATTTTAATCAACAAAACTTGAAGAAAAATAAAAGAAAGTAATCGTTTGGAATTTATTGTCATAATTATTTTACAAACTAAATAAAAAAAAGGGGAACATTTGTGTTCCCCTTTTACAAAAATAGTTTAAAAATTATTTTGTTACAGAGATATCAATGTACTGAAAATTCTCGTAAGCTTTTCTGTTTTCGTTAAAGTCGTTTTTATACTCTGGTCCACCTACTAAGGCATCAATTGGTAAGAAAGTAACTTTTTTGGCGTCAATTTTTTTCTGAGTCATAACTTCCATTAATTTTTTCTTGGCATTTTCTCCTCTTAGCATCGATAAATCTTGGTTACTCTTGAATCTGGCAGTTGGAACTTTAGATGCAGAAGCTTCAATTTTTATTTTAACTGGACCTTCTTTAACTGCTGCCTCAAATGCTTTTATAAAATCAGAGAAATCGTTGCTGGCTGCAATGTCTTTTTTGTTGTATTGGAAAAACAATTTAAATCCAATTGGTTTTGCTTTAGCATTTTCTGCGGCTTCAGCAGCTTTTCTTTCTGCCTCAGCTTTCTTTTCTGCCTCATTTACTTGAGCTAATTTTGCAGCCTCAGGATCTAAATCAAATTCTTTTTTTATTTCTTGATATGCACTACCAGCAGGAACATCAATCATGTCTGTTCCTATTTGTTTGTTCTTAATGTTAACTGAAATATCATATTTAGCTCCAGGCTTTAAGTTAAAAGAGAACTTACCATTGGATGCAGCTTTGTATGTTTTCTCACTTCCATCGGAACCCTTAACTACTATTTTATTATCGCCAGTGAGTTCCTTTACACCTGTATTTAAGTTTATTTTACCCATGTAAACTGTAATAGAATTTGGTTTTCTATCAGGATAAAATATAGAATAAATATCTAAATCTCCCATTCCACCTTTTCTGCTTTGAGAAACATAACCTGTTCTACCATCTAAAGATTCTGCATAGTACAAGTCATCATCAACTGTGTTTATTGGATATCCAAGATTTTCTGGTGCACCAAATGATGCTCCATTAACAGCGGACTTTACTAAGTCCATGCCACCCATTGTTACGTGCCCATTGGATGAGAAGAATAAATTTTTACCATCCAACGATAGCCAAGGATTTGTTTCGTCATATTTTGTGTTTAGCTCTGTTATATTTTCTGCAGCACCCCAAGAGTTTCCGCTTCTTGCTGACTTGTATAAATCCATTCCGCCTTTTCCGCCTTTTTTGTCACTTGAGAAATAAATTGTATTTCCGTCCAAAGAAAAACAGGCACCTCTTTCTCTAAACTTTGAGTTTATACTTGGACCCATATCAATTGGTGTTGTCCATGAATCGCCTTTTAACTCACTTAAGAAAATATTGCCATTTTCTTTTTTGTCTTTGTAAATCAACATTTTTGTTCCATCAGGAGAGATAGACATAACTGCGTCGTTTTCTTCTTCGCTTATTGGGCTACCAATAATATCTGATGGTTGCCATGAATCAGATTTAATTGAAGTGTGAACACTTTCAAAGTATTTGCCATCAAGGCCTTGAAAATTTCCGTTTCCCTCTCTTCTTGAGTTAAAATAGATAATGGATTCATCATCGTTAAAAAAAGCAGCATAATCAGGAAATTTAGTATTAATTGCTGAACCTAAATTTGCGAATTCAACTTTTACTGGTTTTTTAATTGATGCGTCTGCAAATCTGCACATGTCGATTTTTCTATCCAATTCGGCAGCAGATTCTTTGTCAATTTTTTCTAAAGTTCTATATTTTTCAAACTTTTCAATTGCTTTATCAAAATTACCATTGTACATGTATGCGTCACCTAAAATGTACAAAGTAACCAATGGAGCTCTTTTTTCATTGCAATCCAAATCATCATAGTTATTTGCACTTTTAACCATGTTTTTTTCCGCTTCTAATAGGTATTTTAAACCTTCAGATTTTTCTCTAACACCAGAATTTAAAATACTAAAACCAAGGTTATAGTTTAATAATGCATTGCTAGGTTCTTGTTTAACTAACTCTTCAAATGCAGGAACTGCCTCTGTAAGGTTATTGTAGTTTAAGTGGTAATTAGCTTGTTCTAGCTTTTTGCAGAAATCTGCTGCCCTTTGGGCATTAACAATTGCAGTACTCAAAATCATAGCAATCAATACCAGTGTGCTTTTTTTCATAATTGTGTTGTTCAGGTTTATGTTCAAATTGTTGTTTACAAATTTATTAGTTCAAATTATTTTACAGTGCAAAAAAAAGCCATTTTAAGCTATTTTCAAAATAAATTCATTAAAAACTTCGATTAATGTCAAAATTTTCAAGATAATCTGCTACCCTCCTTAAGAAAGATCCGCCCAATGAACCGTCCACAACTCTATGGTCATAAGACATGGAGAGAAACATCATGTGCCTAATTCCAATCAAATCACCCTGAGGTGTTTCAATCACGGCTGGTTTCTTTTTTATTGCCCCTACCGCTAAAATAGCCACTTGAGGTTGGTTTATTATCGGTGTTCCCATCACATTTCCAAAAGACCCAACATTGGAGATTGTAAATGTTCCACCAGAAATATCGTCAGGGTTTAACTTGTTTTCTCTTGCTTTTTTTGCAAGGTCATTTACAGATTTTGTTAAACCCACCAGATTTAACATGTCAGCATTTTTAATTACAGGCACTATAAGGTTGCCTGAAGGTAATGCAGTGGCCATGCCAATGTTTATATTTTTTTTCTTGATAATATTCGTCCCGTCTACTGAAATATTTATAAGTGGGAAATCTTTTATCGCTTTTGTAATAGCTTCGATGAAAAGAGGAGTGAATGTAATTTTTTCGTTTTCTCTTTTTTCAAATTCTTTTTTTACCCTGTCTCGCCAATTGACCATGCTTGTAACATCAGCCTCAACAAAAGAGGTAACGTGAGGTGAGGTATGCTTAGATTTGACCATGTGGTCAGCAATCAATTTTCTCATTCTATCCATTTCAATAATTTCATCGCCGGCATTTAATGAAATTGAAGGTTTGGATTGAACTGGAGCGGCAACAGTAGGGGCAGTTTTTTCTACAACTTCTACTTGTGGTGATGACATTTCAGGTACCGCACTGTATTGATTTGCAGTTACGTTGTTTTGTTTTCTGCTTGGAATGTAAGATAAAATGTCTTCTTTAGTAACTCTCCCTTCTTTTCCACTTCCAATAATGGTATCGAGCTCTGCTAGTGTGATACCTTCTTCTTTGGCAATATTTTTAACTAAAGGAGAGTAAAATTTTGTTGAATCGCTGTAATTGTTTGAATCTTTTGATTGAATGGTTGTTTTTGAGGTTGTTGTTTCTGCAACAGTTTCAGTATTACTAGGGATAACTGTTGCCGCTGTGCTTGAGGATGTTGCAGAATCTTCGGCTGAGTCACCTAGCAAAGCTATAACTGTACCAACTTGTACAACATCGCCATCATTAAATAATTTTTTTAACAAAATTCCACCTTTGGGTGCTGGAACTTCAGAATCTACTTTGTCTGTAGCAATTTCTAAAACAGTTTCATCTGCTTCAATTTTATCGCCAACATTTTTATTCCATTTTATTATCGTTGCCTCTGCAACACTTTCACCCATTTTAGGCATTACCAAATCAAACTGAGCCATATTTTTTTTTGAGAAAGTGCAAAAATATAAAATTAGGGCTTACAATTCTTGTTTTATTTTTTTAACTGAGAAAAAAAATGAAATTTAGTGTTTTGTTAAAATCTGAATCCAACTGAAGCAATAAAATTTTTATTGATGTTTTTTAAATTTGCTGCATCCACAAATGAAGGATTGTAGAGGAAATAATTTTCGGAAAACGAGGTTAAGGCAAATGCTAAATCAACAAAGAACCAATCTTCTCTGTAGCCAATTCCACCAGTATATCTATTGTAACTAAGCGAATTTGATAAGTTCTTGTATGGTGAACTAGAATTTGAATACCCCATTCTAATTAGATAATTTGGTGTTAATCTTATTTCAGCTCCAACCCTTATTGTTTGATTGAGTGCAAATACATTTGAAATATTTTGATTAATGTCTGAAAAAGTTGAATTAGGTATTAATCTAGAATTTCTAAAATCTGCAATCTCATAATCGGCGCTCAACATTCCAATTTTTGAGCTTAACAAGGCCATGCTTACGTTTATTTTTCCGGGAGTTCTGATTGTGTAATCAAATCCTCCTTGCGGCGATTCCGACGTTAAACTTCCATTGTTATATTTTGCTGTAATATTACTGCTGTAGGAATCGGATAAATTTAAACGTGAACCAGAATGAATAGAAAGCCCTAATCTTAGCCAAGGTGCAGGAACAAAAATAGCGCCCACTTTGGCAAAAAAACCTCCTCCGTTTGTTCTAAGTTCATTATTAAAAATAATTTCTTGTAAATGAATAGTATCCATTATTTTCTCAGAATACTGTGTAGTTTCGGAAAAATTTACTCTTTTAAATCCAATGGAGGCACCTAGAAACCATTTGTTTGCGTAATTGCCAGAAACAGTAAACGCAGATTCTCCTTGGGCACCATTTCTATTAATTGTCTTTGTTTGTTTTATTTTTGGGTCGTTGTAAACTTGACCTATATATTTGTTTGGACCCAAAACATAAAATGTATCAATTAAATAAGTGTCAAATGCTAAATAGTCCGAAAACAAATCAAGATTTTCGGGTGATAGGCCATTAGAGCTTGCTAAAAATCCATCTATGATTGATTTGTTTTGTGTTTGACCTTGGATAAAAACTCGTTGAGAAAAATCATTTAACCTGTTATATGTATATGCTAAGGAAACGGATTTCCATTCTTCTAGGTTGTCGTCTTTCCCCAATTTAGAGTTGAAAACAAATCCCCAATTGGCCACATTTAATTTAAATTTATCATCCGTATTAGAGGTTCCATAGTAGCTAGTATTTGTAGTTGGAATATATAATCCAGGAGAGAAAACAAATTCACTTTTTCTGTAAACTCCAATTCCGGCTGGATTTATAACTGGAGAGAACAAATCAGCGCCTACCGCACCAAATGCACCTCCCATCCCTGTTGTTCTGGCAGTGCCAATTGGTGCACCAAAGCTATATCTCATAACATCACTTTCCGATTGTGCAAAAGAGTTTACTACCAAAAGTTGAAGGAAAAATAGTGCAAATAATTTGTTCATGTTTTATGATATTGCTTTTAACATTCAAAAATTTATCTTCTGCCTCCACCTCTTTGTGATGGTGCAGATTGTCTTGGGCTTTCCATTCTTGGTGCAGATTGCCTTGGACTTTCCATTCTTGGAGCAGACTGTCTTGGAGATTCCATTCTTGGCCTACTTGATGGTTCAGTGCTATTGTTTCTGCCACCTTGTTTAAAATCATTAAAATAGTTGTCTCTACTTGGTTTTGTATCAAATGAATTGTTTGATCTTTCATCTCTACCTCTTGGTGGTGAAGAAAAATTTCTATCGTTGCTTTGGCTGTTACCAGAGTTGTTGTATTCTTTGTTTCTTCTTATTTCATTGTTGTTTTCAAAGTTTTTATTTTCTGGAACTCTCGTATCAAAAGAATTGTTTTTTGATGGAGATTTTGCATCCCAACTCGGTTTGTTATCAGAAGGTGATTTTGTATCGAAATTCGAATTTTTTACATCGTTGTTCGGATTAGTTGCTGGCTGATTGGCTCTGTAATCAAAATTATTGTTTGAACTATTTTTTACATTTTCACTACCTTTTGTTGCAGGATTTTTTGCGTCAAAGTTTTTATTTTCAATTGGTTTTAGGTCTTTTGTTTCAAGGCCATTAGAGTTTTTAATTGTGTTTGCCCTGTCAATATTAGTTGGTTTTAATGCATCGTTTTTTGCTGAAATATATTCCTTCATTATCGGATTAATGGTAGATATATTTTTTACGTTGTCTCTTTCATTTGCCATTGCATTAATATAAGTATCGCCAATGCCTTGGCCTACTCTTCCGCCGCTATTATCAAATCTTCCCGAAGTGCTAACGTTATTTCTGCGTCCATAGTAATAGCTGTTTCTGTCGTAACTGTTAAAATAGTTTGAACCCATCAAACCTTGGTTATAACCGTTCCAATATCCTTGAGCAAATCCTTGATTGAATCCGTTGTAGTATCCTCCGCATCCCCAGCCGTTGTTCCAAGCATAAGGGTTGTTCCATCCATTGTAATAAGGCGAGTTCCACATCCATGGATTGTTCCAAGCATAGAATGGATCGTAACCGTACCAACCGTTGTTCCAACCTCCGTAAGGATTCCAACCCCAGCGTGTTCCGTAACCAAATGAACAGCCCCATCCAAATGGTCGTGAATACATTATTGTTGTATAGCCTGGTGAAAAAAATGAATAAGTAGTATAAATTGAAGTTCCAAAATTATATGGATTGCAATCGTAATAATACATGTTCGTATACCAAGGGTCATAATAACCTCCAACAACAATTGCATTAGGACTATGGAATCTTCTTAATCTTGAAGAATAGGAATAATCGTAATAATCATCTGTATCGAAGTTAGAATTGTTGTCTGAACTTCTTTGGCCAGAATTATTGTTTGCAGCTCCAGAGTTATTTTTAGAATTTTGTTGAGTGCTGTTCTCTGAAGAATTTTGACTTCCAGTTGTGGCTGAACTAGGAGAGGATTTCTCTTTGTACACTTCCTGAGATACCTCTTTTGGGTTGTAATACACATCATCGGTATTTTTTTTTGCAGAGTTGCTTGTAGAGCAAGCACTTAAAAATACCGTAAAAACAAACATTGCGGAATAAACAATTGGTTTCATAGGATAAATATTTTTAGTTTGAGTATTCATAGTTTTTGTTTTTTTTACTGAGGCTATTTTTGTTAATTTTGGCCACTTTTTAAGAACATAACTCAATAACTCAAAATCCATACCAAACCAAAAAAAGATGGCTAAAGTATTAACAAGCAAAGAAGAAAATTATTCTCAGTGGTACAACGACCTAGTAGTAAAGGCTGATTTAGCAGAGAATTCTGCAGTAAGAGGATGTATGGTTATTAAACCTTATGGATATGCCATTTGGGAAAAAATGCAACAAGTATTGGATAAAATGTTTAAAGAAACAGGACACCAGAATGCTTACTTCCCATTGTTTATTCCAAAATCTTTTTTTTCTAAGGAAGCTTCACATGTTGATGGTTTTGCTAAAGAGTGTGCAGTTGTTACACACTACAGATTAAAAAATTCCGATGATGGTAAAAGTGTAATTGTTGACCCAGATGCAAAGTTGGAAGAGGAATTGATAATACGACCAACATCAGAAACAATTATTTGGAATACCTACAAAGGATGGATACAATCGTATAGAGATTTGCCATTGTTAATAAACCAGTGGGCAAATGTAGTGAGATGGGAAATGAGAACAAGGTTGTTTTTACGTACAGCAGAATTCCTATGGCAAGAAGGACATACCGCACATGCAACTGCTCAGGAGGCCCAAGAAGAAACAAAAAGAATGTTGGAGGTTTACGAAGAATTTGCTCAAAATACAATGGCTGTGCCTGTAATAAAAGGTGTGAAAACCGAAAATGAAAGGTTTGCTGGTGCAATAGAAACGTATTGTATTGAGGCGCTTATGCAAGACGGAAAAGCCCTTCAGGCCGGAACTTCTCACTTTTTAGGTCAAAATTTTGCAAAGGCATTTGATGTCCAATTTGCCAACAAAGAAGGGAAATTGGATTATGTTTGGGCAACTTCTTGGGGTGTTTCTACCCGCTTAATTGGTGCATTAATAATGGCACACAGTGATAATGATGGTTTAGTTTTGCCTCCCAAATTGGCACCAATTCAAGTAGTAATTGTTCCTATTTATAAGAGTGAGGACGAATTAAATAAAATTTCTGAAGTTGTGAAAAAACTAAAAAAAGAATTAGAAAAAAGGAATATTAGTGTAAAGTTTGACAACAGAGATACTCAACGACCTGGATTTAAATTTGCAGAATACGAACTTAAAGGTGTTCCGGTCAGAATTGCAATAGGAGCAAGAGATTTAGAGAATAATACAGTGGAGGTTGCACGAAGAGATACCAAAGAAAAAGAAACTCTTTCATTGGTAGATTTGGACGCTAAAATTGAACATCTTTTAGAGAACATTCAAAATAACATCTATCAAAAAGCACTCGATTTCCGAGATTCAAACATTACCCAAGTTGACTCTTATCAAGAATTTAAAAATACATTAGACAGTAAACCTGGTTTTGTTTTGGCTCATTGGGACGGTACAACAGAAACTGAGTTAAAAATAAAAGAAGAAACAAAAGCAACCATCAGATGTATTCCGTTGAATAATAAATTAGAAGACGGTATTTGTATATACTCTGGTAGGCCTTCTAAACAAAGGGTTTTATTCGCCAGGGCTTATTAAAAATTAATAATAAATTTAGAAACAACTTATTCTATTTCTTTTATTTTTTATCTTCTACTTTTTTATATTTAGCAGAATAATCGTCGTATTCTTCTTTGGTTAAGTCTTGGTTTCCTACTCCATTTCCAAAGTTGATGTAACCAAAAACTTTTTTGCCATTGATAAAGTTGTTTGTGCTGGTATATGTGCCCATTATTGGTGCAAATTTAGAGGCTTTTTCGCGAAACAATTCTTCTTGTTTAGCCAATTCTTCTAATCTTTTTTTGCCAGCTTCGTCGGAGGTTTCTCTGATCTTTTTTTGTAAAGCCAACATGTCTTCTTGTTTTTTTCTTGCCAGTTCTTTTGCTTCTTCATCCTTCTTAAGCTGTGCTAATCTAACTTGTTCTTCTTTTTCTTTTCTGGCTTTTTCTTCTGCTTCTGCTTTTGCTTTTTCTTCAGCTATTTTTTTAGCAGCCAATTTTTCAGCTAATTTTTGTTTAGCTAGTTTATCTTGTTCTTCTTTTTCACGTTTCAATCTTTCTTCTTC